>DASVGR010000135.1:0-2547 GCA_036379395.1 Rhodanobacteraceae bacterium
GGCCGCTTCAGCTTCAACGTGCGCGGCGGCCGCTGCGAAGCCTGCCAGGGCGACGGCCTGATCAAGGTCGAAATGCACTTTCTGCCCGACATGTACGTGCCGTGCGACAGCTGCCACGGCAAGCGCTACAACCGCGAAACGCTGGAAATCACCTACAAGGGCCACACCATCGCCGACGTGCTGGACATGACGGTCGAGGAAGCGCACAAGCTGTTCGAGCCGGTGCCGACCATCGCGCGCAAGCTCGACACGCTGCGCGCCGTGGGGCTCGATTACATCAAGCTCGGGCAAAGCGCGACCACGCTTTCGGGCGGCGAGGCGCAGCGCGTCAAGCTGTCCAAGGAACTGTCGCGCCGCGACACCGGGCGCACGTTGTACATACTGGACGAGCCCACCACCGGCTTGCATTTCTACGACATCGAGCAGCTGCTGGATGTGCTGCACCAGCTGGTCGACAACGGCAACACGGTGGTCGTCATCGAGCACAATCTCGACGTCATCAAGACCGCCGACTGGATCGTCGACCTGGGCCCGGAAGGTGGCGACGGCGGCGGCCGGATCATCGCCACCGGCACGCCGGAGCAGATCGCCGCCACGCCCGATTCGCACACCGGACGCTTCCTCGGCCCGCATCTTTCCGCCGTCAAACCCGCCAAGCCCGCGCGCCGCAAGAAGCGCGGCTGAACCCCAGGGACATCCATGACCGACACCACACCCGCCGTCCTGATCCGCGCGCCCATCGCCATCCGCTGGCGCGACTTGGACGCGTTCAACCACGTCAACAATTCCAACTATCTGACGTATCTGGAAGAAGCGCGCCTGCAATGGCTCAAGCACGTGCCCGAGCCGTGGTTCGACGAGCACATGATGCCGGTGCTGGCGGCCAGCCACATCAACTACCGCCGGCCGATCGCGTGGCCGGCCGAGATCGTGATCGAGCTGACCTGCGAGCGCGTGGGCACCAGCTCGCTGACCGTCGGCCACCGCATCGTCGACGCCAACGACGCCGATTGCCTGTACAGCGACGGCAACGTGGTGCTGGTGTGGATGGATATCGCCGCCGGCAAACCCGTGCCGCTACCGGACTCGATCCGCCATGCCATCGCCGGCATCGACGTGTAAAAGCCCGCGCCGATCCGCGCCCTGAACAAATCTTGTCCCCATGGTCGCCCGCGCGTCGGGCACCTACTAACATGAGGCTTCCCCATGCTTGGAAGCCCCGCCATGCCATCTCGCACCTTGCTTGCCCTGGCTCTTGCCGTCGCGATCACCACACCCGCCATGGCCGCCAGCGACCCGCAAACCGACCTGACCATCTACCGCAGCGACAACTCGGCCTTGTATGCCGCCAACCAGAGCGGTGTCGTCGATGCCGGCCATGCCGTCGTGCACGAAGACCGCACGCTGCAACTGACCTCCGGCACCCACGACGTGGTGCTGGACAACCTGCCCGATTTTCTCGACCCCGAGGCCGTCCACCTGAACCTGGCCGGCAGCCACGCGCAAGTGCTGTCGCAGCGACTGCTGCTGCCACACGGGCAAAGCGGCACATTGAACGGCCAGATCGGCAAATCCGTCATCGTCATCGGCGCCAACGGCCAGGCCCTGGTCAAGGGCATGCTGACCCAGGTCAATCCCGACGGCAGCCTGGTCATCGGCGGCGACGTGTTCGGCCCGACACTGGTGCGCAATTACGCGGCAGTCAAACTGTCCAGCGGCGAAGTCGGCGGCGGCGCGCGACTGCAGCTGCGCATCGATGCCGACAACAGCGGCAACACCAAAGCCACGCTGACCTACCCCACCGCCGGCATCGGCTGGCGCGCCGCCTACACCGGCATCCTCGAACCCGGCCACAGCTGCCGTCTGCGGCTTTCCGCACAGGCCAGCATCGCCAACCGCAGCGGCCGCGACTGGAACAACGCCAACGTCAAGCTGGTCGCCGGCTCGCCCCACTTCGCCAAATCCGGCGGCCCGCGTCCGGTCATGATGATGGCCAAGGCAGCGCCCGCCTCCGCGGCGCCGATGCCGCGGCAAAACACCTTGGACGACTACCGCACCTACACGCTGCCGGGTGCCGTCAACCTGCCATCCGGCTCCGTCACGCTCACCCCGCTGTACAAGACCCGCACCATCAGCTGCCAGCGCACCTGGCTGTTTGAAAACGGCAACACGTGGCAACCAACACAGCCGGTCACCACCGACAACGATGCCGGCACACGACACGGCCCGGTGGCCAGCACGCTCGACTTCACTGCCTTTGACAGCTTCCCGGCCGGCAATCTGCGCGTGCTGACCACCGACAACGACGGCAATGCCGAATTCCTGGGCGCAGGCACCGTGGCCGACACGCCCAAGGGACAACCCGTACAGCTGACACTCGGCAACGCCTTCGACCTCACCGGCACGCGCGAGCGCACCAGCTTCGACGTCAACAAGGCGGCGCGGCAAATGACCGAAGGCTTCACCATCACGCTGACCAACGCCGGCAACAGCGCGCGCACCGTCACCGTGCGCGAGCATCCGTGGCGCTGGCGGCAATGGAAGCTG
>DASVGR010000136.1:0-41662 GCA_036379395.1 Rhodanobacteraceae bacterium
AAGGCGGTTCGTCAGCAGGACCGGATCGGCCGGCCGGCCACGAACGCGCGATGGAGCATATCGCCGCCGATCCAGTAGCACAGCTCGGCGGGCGTGCGCACGTTCCAGACCGCCAGATCGGCGCGTTGGCCAAGTGTCAGCGTGCCGCGATCGGCCAGGCCCAGCGCGCGGGCGGCATTGACGGTGATGCCGCGCAAGGCTTCGGCGGGTGTCAGGCGAAACAGCGTGCAGGCCATGCCGGCGGCCAGGCGCAGCGACAGCAGCGGCGAGGTGCCGGGGTTCAAGTCGGTGGCGATGGCGATCGGCACGTGATGCCGGCGCAGCAAGTCGAGCGGCGGCACGCGGGTGTCGCGCAATGCGTAAAACGCGCCGGGCAGCAGCGTGGCGATGGTGCCTGAGGCCGCCATGGCGCGCACGCCGGCTTCGTCCAGGTGTTCCAGATGGTCGGCCGACAGGCCGCCGAATTCGGCCACCAGCGCCGCGCCGTGCTGGTTGGTCAATTGCTCGGCGTGCAATTTGACCGGCAGGTCGAGCTGCCGGGCGGCTTCGAACACGCGCCGGGTTTCGTCCAGGCTGAAGCCGATGGATTCGCAGAACGCGTCCACGGCATCGACCAGCCCCTCGTCGGCCAGCGTCGGCAGCATGACGTTGCACACGTCGTCGACGTAGCCGGCGCGGTTGTCGGTGTATTCGGCCGGCAGCGCGTGCAGGCCCAGAAAACTGGTGCGCACGGTGATGCCGAGCGTCTGCCCGATGCGCCGCGCCACGCGCAGCATGCGGCGTTCGCTGGCGAGTTCCAGCCCGTAGCCGGACTTGATTTCCAGCGTCGTCACGCCGTCGGCCAGCAGGGCCTTGGCACGCGGCAACGATTGCGCGAAAAGATCGTCCTCGCTGGCCGCGCGCGTGGCCTTGACCGACGAGGCGATGCCGCCGCCGGCGCGCGCGATGGCGGCGTAGTCGGCGCCGTTCAGGCGCATCTCGAATTCGTTGGCGCGATCGCCACCGAAGACCAGATGCGTGTGGCAATCGACGAGGCCGGGCGTGACCAGCTTGCCGTCCAGCGCGTACACGTCGTCGGCCAGTTCGGCGGGCGAGGCCGGCAGATCACGCATGGCACCCAGCCAGGCAATGCGGCCGTCCTTGCATGCCAGCGCGGCATCCGGCACGAGGCAGTAGCCGGTCGCGCCGGTCAGCGTGGCAAGCGTGGCGTGGGTCAGAAGCGTGTCCCAGCGGGCGGTCATGGCAAATTCCGTGCGGAGAAGATCGGGGTGGCGCGTTTACAGCGTGTCGGCAAGGGCTTGCATGGTGCGCCTGAAGCGGGCGGCGATGCGTTCCTCGTCGGCGTGATGAAAGTCGCGCACCACGTCGCGCCCGGCCACGTGCACGTCGCGCACCAGCGGCGTGTTGCCGGCAAACATGAAGCTGTCGGTCAGTTGTGCGCCGGTGCGCGCGGCCAGCAGCGGCGAATCCGTGTCCAGCCGCATGTGCGTGGCCGGATTGTCGTCCGTCAGCCCGGCTGCTTGCCGGCCGCCTTGCAAGGCGGCTTGCCACAACGTTGTGCCGACGCTGTCGCCGGGCCGGCGCGCGGCCACGGCGCGCTTGCGCAGCGCCAGGCGCTGGCCGTATTCCAGCCAGCGCAGCTCTTCGACCGGCGAGACGGAAATGTGCGAGTCCGAACCGATGCCGAATTGCCCGCCGGCCGCCATGTAGTCGGGCAGCGGGAACAGGCCGTCGCCGAGGCTGGCTTCGGTGGTTGGACACAGGCCGGCGACGGCGCCGCTGCGTGCCGTGGCGGTGGTTTCGTCCGCCGTCATGTGGGTGGCGTGGACGAGACACCAGTGCGCATCGACGGGCGCGTTGTCCAGCAGCCATTGCACCGGACGCGTGCCGCGCGCGGCAAGGCAGGCGTCGACCTCGGCGGTTTGCTCGGCCACGTGGATGTGGATGGGCGCATTGCGCACGTCGTCGTCGGCCAGCACGGCGGCGATGGCGTCGGGCTGCACGGCGCGCAACGAGTGGAACGCCATGCCGAGCCGCCAGCGCGCCTCTTGCCGCGCGCGCAAATGCTGCAGCAGGTGCAGAAAGGCATCGACCGTGTGGCCGAAGCGGCGCTGCCGGTCGGCCAGTGGGCGCGCGTCGAAACCGCCGGTCATGTACAGCACCGGCAGCAACGTCAGGCCGATGCCGGCTTCACCGGCGGCGGCGATGATGGCCTCGGACATGGCGGCCGGATTGGCATACGGCGTGCCGTCCGGCTGGTGGTGCAGGTAGTGGAACTCGCACACGTGCGTGTAGCCGGCCTTGAGCATTTCGACGTACAGCTGCGCGGCGATGGCCAGCAGGTCGTCCGGCGTGAGGCGCGAGGCGAACGCGTACATCGTTTCGCGCCACGTCCAGAAGCTGTCGTCACCGGCGCCGCGGCGTTCGGCCAGCCCCGCCATGGCACGCTGGAACGCGTGCGAATGCAGGTTGACCATGCCGGGCAGGTGGTTGGCGGAAAGGGCGGTGGTGTCGTTCATCACCCCAGTGTATCCGTACCGGGTGGCGCTTATGCCGGTTGGTTCAATGCGTGAAATGAAACCCCTGCAACGCCTGTTGCAGCCGGGCAAAAGCCGCTTGCGAAGTGAACGGCGGCGTTTTCGGCGGGCTGTACACCATGGGGTTGGTGCCGGTTACCAGCAGGTCGATGGCGTAGCAGGCGCCGTCATGCACGACGCGGTAGCTGTGCACCTTGAGGTAATGGCTCATGCCGGCGTCGCGGGCGTGCCAGGTGGTGAAGGTGATGCCGTTGAGGGTGGTCTTGCCGAGGGTTTTCGGCAGTGCCGCGCCGGAGAGCTGGTCGCATTGCCGCACCTCGTCCGCATGACGGCTGATGCCGATGCGCAGCTCGCCGGCGGTGACCTGGTCGGAGCCGGCCAGGGTCAAGCGCAGCACCGGCGATCCTTGCGATCCGAGCGGTGCGTAGGCTTTCCAGTCGGCGTTGGCCAGGTACTGGCTGTCGAAATGCGGGCTGGGCGTCATCGCGTGGGGATAGTCGATGTAGAAACCCTGTGCCGGACTGTTGAAACGCTGCTTGCCGGAAGGTATCGGCGCGGCGGCAACGGCATGCGATGCTGATGACGAATCGGCTGTCTGGCTGGAAGGTGCCGGTGCGGATTGTCCGCAGGCGCTCAGCAGCAAAATTCCCGTCAGGGCCAGGGTGTGGCGACAATGCATGGCATGTTCCGGCAGCAGGGGGCGCCCCATGTTGTCATGAGCCAGGCCGAGGTCAAGCCGCTTTGAAACAAAAATAATTGATATGTTTATCAAATAAACATGAGTTGCAAACTGTCATGGATGATCTTAGTGGAGCGGCCTATCCTGTTGCCATGAACGCGGCAGACAGTGATATCGCGATGACGCGGCGTACGGCTGGCAGCAACGGCACGACGGTGGATGATGCGAGCTGGATCCGGCACGGCACGCCGGCGTTTTGGCGCGCCAACCTGGCGCTTTTTGCCGCCGGTGTGGCGACGTTCGGTTTGCTGTACTGCGTGCAGCCGCTGATGCCGGAGTTCAGCCGCGAATACCACGTCAGCGCAGCGGTCAGTGCCTTGTCGCTGTCGGTGACGACGGCGGTGCTGGCGGTGTCGATGCTGTTTGCCGGCGCGTTGAGTGACAGCTGGGGCCGCAAGCGCGTGATGTCGATTTCCGTCGTGGCCTCGGCCGTGCTGGTGCTGCTGACGGCGCTGGCGCCGGGGTGGCGTTCGCTGCTGGTGTTGCGCACCTTGCTGGGTTTCACGCTGAGCGGCCTGCCGGCGGTGGCAATGACGTGGCTGAGCGAGGAAATGCATCCGCAGTCGATCGGTCTGGGCATGGGCTTGTACATCAGCGGCAACGCCATTGGCGGCATGTCCGGGCGCATTCTTTCCGGCTTGGGCGCGGAATGGTTTGGCTGGCGCGGTGGCATTGCCATTGTCGGCGTGGTCGGACTCATCGCGGCCATCCTGTTTTGGCGCACGTTGCCGCCATCGCGCCATTTCACGCGCCAGCCATTGCGCATCAAACCGTTGTTGCACCGTTTTGGCGGGCTGTTCCATGACGCCGCCTTGCCATGGCTGTTCGTCGAGGGCTTTTTGCTGCTGGGCGCGTTCGTCACGGTTTACAACTACCTCGGCTACCGCTTGCTGGCGCCGCCGTACGATTTGAGCCAGGCCATGGTCGGGCTGATTTTTGCGGTCTACGTGGTCGGCATGTTCAGTTCGCCGTGGATGGGCAATCTGGCCGGCAAGCTGGGCCGGCGCAAGGTGCTGTGGACGGCGTTCGTGCTGCTGCTGGCCGGTTTGCTGCTGACCATGGCCAGCTCCCTGTGGCTGATTCTGGCCGGACTCACCGTGCTGACGTTCGGCTTTTTCGGTGGCCATTCGATCGTCAGCAGCTGGGTCGGACGGCGCGGCGGCGAAGCCAAGGCGCAGGCGTCGTCGCTGTATCTGTTTGCCTATTACATGGGCTCGAGCATCGCCGGTGCCGGTGGTGGCGTGTTTTACGCGGATGACGGCTGGCTGGGCACGGGTCTGTTTGTCGGCGCATTGTCACTGGTCGGGCTGGTGATTGCCGCGTGTCTTTTCCGCGTGCCGCCGCTGCCGCACAACCGCATTCCGCCGGTGCCGATGAGCCGCGGGGCGATGCCGTAAGGCGGTTGGATGCCGCGATCAGCGTGAAGCGGGTTGTTTGGGGCGCTTGGGAAACGCCACGCCCAGCGCGCCGATCAGGATCACGCTCAAGGCCACTTCCAACAACGCCCAGATGCGCGTTTCGGGCAGGGTCCACGCGTCGCTGACGCCGTGCGCGAAATAGAACAGCGCGATGATGCCGGTCCACAGCAAGGCACGCGTGGGCCGGCGCATGGCCAACAGGGGCAGCAGCAAGGGTACCAGCGCCAAGGTCAACACCTTGCCGTCAAACGGTGTTGCAACCAGCCCGTGCCAGGCAACTTGCAACAGCACCAAGGCCGTCCAGGCGACAAAGCCCAGCTTGCGGGCGCGAATGGCGAGGACGGGCAAGGTATCTGTTTTCATGCGCCGGTCACCAGTTGCCGGGCGGTTTGCGCCAGACGCCGGCCCAGATGGCGCGCCAGCTGGCGTTCGTCATCGCTGATCGGCTCCCTGGCATCAGCGCCGGCCACGTGGCTGGCGCCGTAGGGCGTGCCGCCGGTGCGGGTAGTGTTGAGCGCGCCTTCGGTGAACGGGATGCCGACGATCAGCATGCCGTGGTGCAGCAGCGGCAACAGCATCGACAGCAAGGTCGATTCCTGCCCACCGTGCATGGTGGCGGTGGACGTGAACACGCAGGCCGGCTTGCCGACCAGTGTGCCCGAGGCCCATTGCGCGGCGGTCGTGTCCAGAAAATATTTCAGTGGCGCGGCCATGTTGCCGAAGCGCGTCGGGCTGCCCATGGCCAGACCGACGCATTCGGCCAGGTCTTGTTGGGTGACATACGGTGCGCCGGCATCCGGCTCGGGTGGCGCGGCGGTTTGCGTGATCGGCGCCACCGGGGGCACCTGGCGCAGGCGCGCGCGCATGTCGGGCACTTCCTCGATGCCGCGCGCGATCAGGCGCGCCAGCTGGGCCACGTTGCCGTTGCGGCTGTAGTAAAGCACCAGAATGTCGTGACTCACGAAAACTCCTGCGGGCATTTGCGGCCAGGACAGGCGCGTGGACGGCCCCGGTGCATGTCAGTTGCGTTAGTGTAACGATTCGTTTGTCCATGCCGCATTGGGGCGTCGATGGCTTTCCATTTTGATCGTGACCGGGCGCGGGCCTTCGGTTTGTTTGTCTGGCGCCGTTTTGTCGATGACAAGTGCTTCGAGACGGCCGGCGCGCTGTCCTACACCACGTTGTTCGCGCTGGTGCCGCTGACGGCCGCGGTGTTCGGCATCCTGACCGCCTTGCCGGCTTTTGACGGACTGAACGAACGGCTGCAGCATTTCGTGTTCAGCAATTTCGTGCCGGCGGCGGGACGCGCGGTGCAGCACTACTTGCTGGAATTTGCCGGCAATGCCAGCCGTCTGACGACGCTGGGCGTGATCGTGTTCCTGCTCAGCGCGCTGGCGATGATGGCCAACATCGAGGAGCGCTTCAACCGCATCTGGCGCGTCACCGTGCGGCGTTCGCCGGTGTCGCGTTTCTTGATGTACTGGGCCGCGCTGACGCTGGGCCCGCTGCTGGTGGTGGCCGGATTGACGGTCACGTCCTACGTGATGGCGCTGCCGCTGCTGGGCCAGGTGGGCGCGCATGTCGGTCTGGTCGGCGCGCTGCCGTTCGTGGTCACGTGGGTGGGCCTGTTCGCGCTGTACATGCTGGTGCCGAACCGGCATGTGCGTTGGCGTGACGCGGTGTTGGGCTCGCTGTTGTCGGCGTTGCTGTTCGCGTTTGCCAAATGGGCGTTTACGGCCTACGTGCGCTCGGTGCCGTCGTATCAACAGATCTATGGCCAGCTGGCGGTCATCCCGATTTTTCTGGTGTGGGTGTACCTGTCGTGGGCGATCGTGCTGCTGGGGGCGTCGATCACCGCTTCACTCAATTCGTTCGAGTACCGCCCGCGCGAGTGCCGCTTGCCGGCGGGTGCCGAATTTGTCGGCTTGTTGCAGTTGGTCAAGCATTTCGTGCGCCTGCAACGGCAGGGCCGCGGCATGGACGAGGAAGCCATGCTGCATTGCGAACGTTTCATGACCGACGATTTGCTGGCGCGTTATCTGCTGGACCTGCAAAAACACCAGCTGGTGCGCCGTGGCGAGGACGACCAGTGGGTCATGGTGCGCCATCCGGACAACGTCACGCTGGCGCAGTTGTATGCCGACGGCCACTACCGGCTGCCGGTTGACCAGGCGCTGGTGGAGCGCGCCGGTCAAGGTTTGCCGGCGGCGGTGGTGAAAGCCTTGCAGGCGCTGGCGGTCGATTTGCGCAAGGGGCTGGAGCAGCCGTTGGGAGCGTTGTTTCCGGCCGATGATGAAGATGAAAAAGCGGCCGCGACGGCCTCCGCGCAAGGGCCGGGTGCATGACGTGCATGCGTTACGTGGTGACCGGTCGCGTGCAGGGCGTGTATTTTCGCGCTTCGACGCGTGAAGTGGCGTTGGCGCTGGGGTTGGTCGGGCAGGCGGTCAATTGCCCGGATGGCGCGGTCGAAGTCACTGCCTGCGGCGGTTCGGCCGCGTTGGTCCGGCTGGAGGCATGGCTGCATCAGGGGCCGCCGGCGGCGCGGGTCGATGGCGTGATTGCGCAGGTCTGCATCAAGCCATCATCGCCATGGCGCGGTTTTCGTACCGGCTGAGTCAGACCGGGCGGTGGTCGTGCGGCAGGTGACTGACCAGAAATTCCATCTGGTCGGCCAGGATGTTGCGGTTGGACAGGATGAGATGCTCGACCCAGCTGGGCCGGTACGGCACGGCCAGCAGCGGCATGTTGGCCTGTTGCGGCGTGCGGTTGGCCTTTTTGAGGTTGCAGTGGGTGCAGGCCGTGACCACGTTTTCCCATTCGTCGCGCCCGCCACGCGACAGCGGCAGCACGTGGTCGCGGGTCAGCGTGTGGCGCGGAAAATTGTTGCCGCAATACAGGCACAGGTGTTTGTCGCGTGCGAACAGGGCGGTGTTGGTCAGCGCCGGTGCCGGATTGGCGGCGCGGCCGCTGCAATGGCCGGTGCTGGCGATGATGGGATGCAGATACAGGATCGACTGCGTGCCGCTGTCGTGATTGGTGCCGCCGTGCACGGCCAGGCACGGTTCACCCAGCGTCCAGGCCACGGCATCGCGCACGTACAGGCAGACGGCATCCTGCCAGCTGATCCAGTCGAGGATGCGGCCGGCGGCGTCCAGCGACAAGACGCGCGTGGCGTTGATGTCGTGCAGGGGGACAACGTTATCCAACATGCAAGTCGATCCTCCGGTGTCGATTGAGGCAAATGCGCGCTGTACGTGCTGCTGTGGCCAGCATAGCGAAAAAACGCCTGGCCGATGCCGCCCGGGCTCCTGGCACACTTATCGTTGACCCTTGGCGCTGCTATAGTGCCGTTTTCCAAGCAAACCAGGCCGTCGGTGTTGCGGGTGCCGGAGGGGTGCCCCACGATGGCAACGAGGATCAATCAACGTGGCTGAAGTCATTTTCTACGAGCGTCCGGTGCCCTTGAACCGCGAGGGTCACAAGGACCTGCGCATCAAACCCATCAACAATGTCGGTTTTGCGGCCAAGACGCATTCCGTACCGCTGACGGTGGGCGAGTTTGGCCCGGCCGCGCGCGATTTTCCGATCCTGTTCGGCGGCAACAGCCTCGAAGAAGCCGGCCCGCTGGCCATGTTGGGCCTGAACCAAGGCGAAAACGCGTTCGTCGATGCGAACGGCCAGTGGGAAGAAGGCGTCTATGTGCCGGCTTTCGTGCGTCGTTACCCGTTCGTGCTGGCGGAAAAGCCCGAGGGCGCCGAAGGTGACGATTTCACCGTGTTTCTGGACGAAGCCTATCCGGGCTTCGGTACCGAGGATGGCGAGCGCCTGTTCAATGAAGACGGCACTGACACCGAAACCCTGAAGAACGCCGTGCGTTTTCTGGGCGAGTTCCAGGAACAGGTTGCCCACACCAAGGCCGTTACCAAGCGCTTGCGCGACCTGGACCTGCTCGAAGCCCGTTCAGCGCAGATCAAGGACGGCGACAACACCATGGTCATCAACGGCCTGTACCTCGTCAATGAGGAAAAAGTGCGCCAGCTGGACGAGAAGACCGCGCACGAGCTGCTGGCCGATGGCACGCTGGGCTTCATTTATGCCCACCTGCTGTCGCTGTCCAACATCGACCGCCTCAAGGCGCGTGTCGACCGTCGCAAGGCTGCCAAGCCGGAAGCGGCCAACGCGTAAACAGTTCGGCGTACTCCCGCAAGGGGGCACGACCGACCAAGGCCCCGACTCCGGTCGGGGCCTTTCTTTTGGGTCAGCCCAGCGGCTTGGCCATGCGCAGCAGGTCGACATCGAATCCATTGGCCGCATACAGCTTGCGCGCGCGCTCGTTGCCCGGAAAAACGGCCAGCGACAACATGTGGCAATGATGTTCGCGGGCCCATTCCTCGGCATGTTCCATCAAGGTGCGGGCAACGCCGCGGCCTTCCGCACCCTTGAGCACGGCCAGGTCCGAAATGTGGCAGTTGGTGCGGCCGTTGAAGAAGTCCTGCACTTTTTTGAGGTGGATGAAGCCGACCGGGCGATGGCTTTCACGATCCTCGGCGATGAACATGAAACTGCCGGCCGGCTGGTCGGACAGGTGTCGGGCGATGTCCTCGCGAATGCCGCCGATGCATTCGTTGCGTCGGCGCCACGAGGGCAGTGGAAAATCCGTGAAGCGTGGAACCAGACCAAGGATGAATTGATCGTCGTCGGCGGAGGCAAGGCGGATGAGGAAGTCGTCGCTCATGAAGCTGTCGTGCTGTGGCGTTCAAAGTTTCCTTTTACACCGCCGATGACGGGCGTGGAAGTGGCGGCGGTCAGGCCAGGTCCGGCAGGCTGGCCACGCCGGCGCGGATACCGGCCAGATGGGCGTGCGTGCGTGGCAGGAGACGGGCGAAGTAGAACCGTGCCGTGTCGATCCTGGCCTGCACGAAGGCGGTATCGCGGCCGGCCTTGACGGCGGCTGCCACGGCGCGCGCATGGAACCATGCCAGGCACGCGTAGCCCGAATAGAACAGGTAGTCGTCGGCCGCCGCACCCAGCTCTTCGGGATCGCCCGACGCGCGCGTGGCGATTTCCTGCGTGACCTCGCCCCACGTCTTGGCCACTTCGCCCAGCGGAGCGATGAATTCGGCTACTTGCGCGTCATCGGCATGGCCTTGGCAGAACTGCGTGATTTCGCCCAGGATCAGGCGCAGCCCGGCGCCCTTGAGGCGCAGCACCTTGCGGCCCAGCAGATCCAGCGCCTGGATTTGCGTGGTGCCTTCGTACAGCGTGGTGATGCGCGCGTCGCGCACGAACTGCTCCATGCCGTTGTCGGCGATGTAGCCGTGGCCACCCAGGGTTTGCAGCGCGTGCTTGGTCGCTTCCTGCGCCGTCTCGGTGAGGAATGCCTTGACGATGGGGATCAGAAAATCGAGCTTTTGCTGTGCGGCGTCGCGCTCGGCGGCATCGGCCGTGCGTTCGGCGACGTCGGCCTGCAAGGCGGTGTACAGCGCCAGCGCGCGGCCGCCCTCGACGAAGGCGCGCTGGGTCAGCAGCAGGCGGCGCACGGACGGGTGCACGAGGATGGGATCGGCCGGCTTGGCCGGCGCCTTCGGACCCGACAATGAACGCATCTGCAGGCGCTCGCGGCAATACGCCAGACTGTTTTGCCAGGCGCGCTCGCTCAACGCCAGGCCCTGGATGCCGACGGCCAGGCGCGCCGCGTTCATCATGGTGAACATGCACGCCAGGCCTTGGTGTGGCTGACCGATGAGAAAACCTTCGGCGTCGTCGAAATTCATCACGCAGGTGGCCGAGCCGGTCAGGCCCATCTTGTGTTCGATGGCGCCGCAGCTGACGTGGTTGGCCTCGCCCAGACTGCCGTCGGCGTTGACGCGGCGCTTGGGCACGATGAACAGCGAAATGCCGCGGCTGCCGGCTGGCGCGTCGGGCAGGCGCGCCAGCACCAGATGCACGATGTTGTCGGTGAAATCGTGCTCGCCGGCGGTGATGAAAATCTTGGTGCCGTTGATCAGGTAGCGGTCGTCGCCGGCGGGCGTGGCGCGGGTTTTCAGCAGGCCCAGATCGGAGCCAGCCTGCGGCTCGGTCAGGCACATGGAGCCGGTCCAGCGGCCTGCGACGATGGGCTTGAGGAAGGTTTCGCGCTGCCAGTCGCTGCCGTGCACCTTGAGCGCGTCGGTCGCGCCTTGCGAAAGCAGCGGATACGTGCCCCAGGCCAGATCCGCCGAATCGATCATTTCCTTGACGCAGGCGCCGATGGTTTCCGGCAGGCCCTGGCCACCGTAGGCCTCCGGCGCCGTAAGGCCGGCCCAGCCGCCGTCGACGTATTGCGCATAGGCTTCCTTGAAACCCTTGGGCGTGGTGACCTTGCCGCTGGCCGGATCGTAATGGCAGCCTTCGGCGTCACCCGGTGCGTTGAGTGGGGCCAGCACCTTTTCGTTGAAGTGCGCCGCTTCGTCCAGAATGGCGTCGACCAGGTCGCGCTCCAGCGCGTCGCCGCCGGGCAGAGCGCCCAGCATGGTGTCGGCATCGAGCAAATCGTGCAGGACGAAACGCATGTGATCGAGAGGCGCGGCGTACAGCGTCATGGGCTTTCCTTCAGTGCAAAGCGGTGGGTGTCAGCGGTAGGTGTTGGCCACGCCCGGCACCGGCGACAGCCAGTCGCGGCTTTTGACCTTGAACTGGCGCAGCTTCTTTTCGCCTTCAGGGATGGCAGTGGCCGTGCCGGTCAGCGTGTAGGCCAGGTTGCCGCTGCTGCCTTCGTCGGCGATGGCGGCCAGCGCCTTGCTGGCGGCCTGGCTGGGCGCGATGTCGACGTTGGTGAGATCGGCCGACAAGGGCGCGATGTCGAGCTTGAAGCGGGTGTCGATGTGCGCGGCCGGTTTGCCGTTGATGGTCATCGTCAACTGCAGTCGGCGAAAGTCCATCGAACCGTAGCTGTTGTTGAGGATGCGCATGCGCATGTGCCAGTGGCCGTCGGGGGTGACGCGCAACTGCTGCACGCCCAGCGTGGGCGGGAACATGCTGTGGCTGGGCTGTGAGCTGCAACCCGCCAGTAAGGCAATGGCCATGGCCGCGATCAGGCCTTTGAACGAACGTCGCATGGAAGTTTTCCGTAAGGCGTTGCGAAAGCCTGATTCTAACGCCCGTTTGAGTTTGGCGTTGACGCATCCGGCGATTCCCTCGCGGCGTTGAAATGGGCATGATGGACGCTTTCCCGAGGATGGCCTGCATGCCGCGCCGTATCGTTGCCCACCGTTCCCCCATCCACGGCAACGGCGTGTTCGCCGTGGCGCCGCTGGCTGCGGGCGAGACCGTCATTCAATACAAGGGACGGCTTATCACGCATGCGCAGGCCGACCGCGAGTACGGCGACGGTGCCGATACCGGCCACACGTTTTTGTTCACGCTGAACGACAAGTACATCGTCGACGCCAACGTCGGCGGCAATACCGCGCGCTGGATCAATCACAGTTGCGAACCCAACTGCGAGGCGTACGTCGAGGAAGCCGCCGACGGTGATCCGCGGCATGACAAGGTGATGATCCGGACCCTGCGCGACATCGCGCCGGGCGAGGAGCTGACCTACAACTACGGCATCGTGCTGGAAGTGCCGCACACGGCGCGGCTGAAAAAACTGTGGGCCTGCCGTTGCGGCTCGACGCATTGCTCCGGCACGTTGCTGCAGCCCAAACGCAAACGGCGCGGTTGAACTCCGCGCCGTTTGCCCAAGGCTTGGTGAGTGGCCGGATTACAGCCCGGTCATGCCCAGCGTGCTGTAGCCGGCGTCGACGTAGGTCACTTCGCCGGTGATGCCCGAGGCCAGATCCGAGCACAGGAAGGCGGCGGCGTTGCCCACTTCCTCGGTGGTGATCGAGCGGTGCAGCGGGGCGTTCTGTTCGACGTGGTCGAGCATCTTGCGGAAGTTGCTCACGCCGGAGGCGGCCAGGGTCTTGATCGGGCCGGCCGAGATGGCGTTGACGCGCGTGCCTTCACTGCCGAGGTTGTAGGCCAGGTAGCGCACGTTGGCTTCCAGGCTGGCCTTGGCCACGCCCATGACGTTGTAGCCCTTGAGCGCGCGCAGCGAGCCGAGGTAGGTCATGGTGAGGATGGCGGCATTGCGGTTGGCCATCATCGGGCGAGCGGCCTTGGCCAGCGCGGCCAGCGAGTAGCTGGAAATGTCGTGTGCGATGGTGAAGCTTTCGCGCGTGAGGTTGTCCAGGTATTCGCCTTGCAGCGCTTCGCGCGGAGCAAACCCGACCGAATGCACGAGGATGTCGAAGCCGTCCCAGTGCTTGCCCAGCTCGGTGAACAGGGTGTCGATCTGCGTGTCGTCGGCCACGTCGCAGGGCAGCACGATGTTGGAATCGAACGCGTTGGCGGCTTCGTCCACGCGGTCCTTCAGGCGCTCGTTCTGATAGGTGAAGGCCAGCTGCGCGCCTTCGCGATGCATCGCGTTGGCGATGCCCCAGGCGATCGAGCGCTTGCTGGCGATGCCGACGATGAGGGCGCGTTTGCCATGCAGGAATCCCATGTGTCCTCCGAATGTTTCAATTGGCCGCGCACGTGCGGACGAAACGGCAAGTGTAGCGTGAGCGCGCGCGGGCGTGAATCAGCTGGTGGGCGGGGTGAGGCTCAATTCCTGGCCGGGATGGACGGTGGAGCCGTCCAGGTCGTTCCAGCGTTGCAATTCGTCGATCTTCACGTTGAAACGCTCGGCGATGGACCACAGCGAATCCCCGCGGTTCACGATGTAGATGCCGGGCTTGTCGTTGGCGTGCATCTGGCCGGCGGCGATGGCCTCGCGCAGCGATTGGGCCGAATCGACCGGCAACAGCACCTGCATGGGCGTGTTGGCGGACACGCTGGCCAGCCGATAGCCGGCGTTGAGATGGCGCACCGTCCGCGTCGGCAGGCCGGCCAGCCTGGCTACCTGGTGCAGGCGCGTGGGCACCGGCAATTTGACCACTTGCAGGCGTTGCGCGGGGTCCAGCTTGGGCAGCGTCACATGGAAACGTTCGGGTTGCCGGATGACGCAGGCGATGGCCATCAGCTTGGTCAGATGATGGCGCGTGGTGTTGCCCAGCGGCAGTTTCGGGATGACGGGCCGGGCTGCCGGCGGACCTTTGCGGGCAACCGCTTTCTGGACGGCATACGGGCCGGCGTTGTAGGCCATGTCGACCAGGCGCCAGTCGTGCCAGCGCTGGTAATAGCCGTTGAGCATGCGCATGACCATTTCGGTCGCGGCGATGTTGTCCAGGCGGGCATCGTAGGCGCGGTTCATGGACAGGCCGGACGAACGCGCCGTGGCCGGCATGATCTGCCACATGCCGGCGGCGCGATGGCGACGCGGCGGCACGTTGCGGAAATGGCTTTCGATCCACGGCAGCAGCACGAATTCGCCGGGGACGTGATTTTTGGCCGCCACACCCTGGATGTAGTCGAGCACCGGCAGTGAAGCCTTGAGGTGTGCTTCGAAGCCCTGCGTGTGTCGGGTTTCGCGTTCGGCCCAGGCGACGGCGGCCGGAGCGCCGCAATCATCCATGGCAAAACTGGCACGCAGTTTGTCCCAGCTGTCCGGCGCCGGCTGTGGCGCCGGTTGGACGGGAGCGGGCGGCGTGGCAATGCTGGCCGGCGTTGCTGGGCTGGGCGTGCCGACAGGCGCCGGCGGCGGAATATCGGGGCGGGTCGCCGGGGTGGAACAACCTGCCAGCATGATGGCGGCCAGGATGCCGACGAGGCCGAGACAACGCCGGTTCACGCGCGGAACCCGTCTTTGGCCGCGCGCAGGGCGGCAAAACGCGCCGTGCGGTCATTGCGGGGTACTCGTTCGCCGGCCCACGCGATGATGGCGTCACTGTCCACGCGCAGGAACGGATTGGCGGCGCGCTCGTCGGCGATGGTGGTCGGCAGGCTGGCATCACCGCGGGATACGGCCGCGCGGGCGGCAGTGATGCGATGGGCCAGGGCGGCATTGTCGGGGTCGACCGCCAGCGCAAAACGCGCGTTGGACAGGGTGTATTCGTGGGCGCAGCAGATGAGCGTGTCCTCGGGCAGGGCGGCCAGACGATCCATGGCCGTGAGCATTTGTTGCGGCGAACCTTCGAACAGCCGGCCGCAGCCCAGGCTGAACAAGGTGTCGCCGGTGAACGCCAGCCCCTCGCCGACGTAGGCCACATGGGTACGCGTGTGACCGGGTACCCACCAGACAGCAAAGCGGGCCGCCGGTTCCGGCAGGACGACCTGGTCGCCTTCAGCAACGTGAACGTCGATGCCGCCGATGCGCGCGTCGTCCGGGCCGAACACGCGCACGTCGTGGCGTTGGCGCAAGGCCGCCACGCCGCCGGTGTGGTCGGCGTGGTGATGGGTCAGAAGAATGGTGGTCAGGGTCAGGCCGTCGCGTGCCAGCGCCTGCTCGACCGGTTCGGCGTCGCCCGGATCAACCACCAGTGCACGCCCGTTCGCATCGGCCATCAGCCAGATGTAGTTGTCTTCGAAGGCAGGCAGCGGCGTGAGGCGCAAAAGGCGACTCCGTGACGGACAAAAAGATTGATCGGGCGGCAAGTGGCGCCCGGAATCGCAACAATATAACAGCGCTCGACTCGGGCTTCAGCCTGCTAACCTATGAACTGTTCAACCCGTCACTGTTTGCCATTCATCGGACGCCGATGTCACGCCGCGCCAAAGACCTCATGCACAAGCCCGCCGTCAACCGCCTGTTGGCGGCCGAATCCCTGGTTCTGGCCCGCGGTTTGGCCGGGCAGGCGGGCGATCACGGCCTGTATCTGGGCATGAGCAACCGCGTGGCCAAGGATTTGCCGCGCATGGCGTGCTGGACGCGCCTGCGTCTGGTCGATGGCGTGCTGCATGGCGACGTGAAAGCCAGTGTCGCTGAGCCGTTGCCGTTTGCCGATGAGTCATTCCGGGTCGTGGTGCTCAGCCACGTGCTGGAGTGGACGCCGCACGCGGCCGACCTGCTGGACGAGGCGCTGCGTGTCCTGCGTCCGGAAGGCGTGCTGGCGGTGACCGGCTTCGAGCCGTTCAGTGCCTGGATGCCGTGGCTGCTGTGCCGGCGTTCGCCGCGCCCGATGCTGATACCGCGTGCCTGGCTGCGTCAGCGTCTGGCGCCGCATTGCGTGCAGATGCTGCATGGCCAGCGTTGTGGCGCGGCCTGGCCGATGCGTCGCGGCGGCATGGCGCCGGCCTGGCTGGGTGGTGGTTTCGTGCTGGTGGCGCGCAAGCGCCGCGCGGCTGTCATGCGGCTCAAGCCACGGGCTTGCCGCCAAAGCGTGGGCCGGCGCGAATGGGTGCCCGGCACGCATCGGGAGTGTGCATGAGCAAGGTTGCGGCCGGCCCGGTTGCCGGCGTGAGCATTTGTACCGATGGCGCCTGTCTGGGCAATCCCGGTCCGGGCGGCTGGGCCGCGTTGCTGGTGGCCGGCGGACGTGAAAAATTGTTGTCCGGCGGTGAGGCGTTGACGACCAACAACCGCATGGAACTGATGGCCGCCATCCAGGGCCTGGAAGCGCTCAAGCATGCTTGCCGTGTGCAATTGACGACCGATTCGCGCTACGTCATGCAGGGCATCCAGCAATGGCTGCCCGGCTGGCGCGCCAAGGGCTGGCGCACGGCCGCCGGCAAGCCTGTCAAGAACCAGGATTTGTGGCAACGCCTGTCGGCCGCGGTCGACGCGCATGACGTGCGCTGGCAATGGGTCAAGGGTCACGCCGGCCATCCCGGCAACGAGCGCGTGGACAAGGCCGCGCGGGCCGAAGCGGAAAAATTCAAGGAGCAAGTCTGATGCGGCAAATCGTGCTGGATACCGAAACCACCGGCCTCGAGGCCCACAAGGGTCATCGCATCATCGAAATCGGCGCGGTCGAGCTGGTGGAGCGCCGCCGCACCGGCAACGATTACCACACTTACTTGAACCCCGATCGCGCCATCGACGAAGGCGCGCGCGAAGTGACCGGCATCCAGGACGAGTTCCTGCTCGACAAGCCGCACTTCGAAGACATCGTGCAGGCCTTCGTCGAGTACATCAAAGGCGCCGAAATCATCATCCACAACGCCGCGTTCGACGTCGGTTTTCTGGATGCCGAGCTGGCACGCGCCGGCGCGCAGTACGGCACCATCGCCGACCACGCCAGCGTGCTCGACACGCTGGCCATGGCGCGCGACAAGTTCCCCGGCCAGCGCAACAACCTGGACGCGCTGTGCAAGCGCCTTGGCGTGGACAATCGCCACCGCGAACTGCATGGCGGCTTGCTGGATGCGCAGTTGCTGGCAGACGTCTATCTGGCCATGACCACGGGCCAGTCGGCCCTGGATCTGGCCTTTGCCGCCCCTGAAGGCACCACCGCTGGCGGCATTGCCGCGCCGTCCTTCACGCGCCGTCCGCGCGTGCTGCGGGCCACGGCCGATGAAATCGCTGCGCACGAGGCGCGCCTGGACGCCATCGACAAGGCTGCCGGGGGTGCCGGCCTGTGGCGCAAGCTGGATGACGTGGCCGGCGTCAGCTCCGACGGCACCTGATCACGATGGCGGTCGCATTGTCGCGGCCGCCGGCATCCAGTGCAGCCAGCAGCAGCTGGTCGACGATTTCCTGCGCGGCCAGATCGGCACGCGCCAGCAGTGCGGCCAGCGTCGCGGTCGGCACGTCTTCGCTCAGCCCGTCCGTGCAGACCAGGAACATGGCGCCGGGCAGCAGTCGGCCGCGCATGCTTGCAATGTTCAGATCCTGGCTGCGCGTGACGCCCAGCGTCTGGGTGAGGGCATTGGGGCATTCGGCGTGCTCGATGGTGTCGGCGTCGAGCACGCCCGAGGATGCCAGCTCCGGCCACGTTTGCCGGTCGCGCGACAAGGCGTGCAGGCGGTTTCCGTGCAAAAGATAAAGACAGCTGTCGCCTACCCAGGCGGCTTCGAAATGGTGGTCGGCGATCCGCAGCGCCGCCACCGTCGTGCCCATGGGGGATGCATCCCCGTTGTGTTGGCGCCGGGCATCGATGCCCAGGCTGGCCACGCGCAAGGCGGTGGTCAGCGACTGTCCGTGGCGCACTTCGGACGAAACCATGTCGCGCGCCAAGGCGGCAGCCAGATCACCGTGGGTATGGCCGCCCATGCCATCGGCCACCAGGAACAGGCCGGTCGAACCATCGGCGCAATACGTGTCTTCGTTGCATGGGCGCCGCAGTCCGACGTGCGTTCCGTGTCCGAACTCGATCATGGGTAAAAAGCCAGAAAGATGTGCCAAGGATGCCGCAGCGCAGCAGGGAAGTCACTGTAAAACGCCAACGCCATTCACGGATGTGACAGGGATGTGCGTGCTAGGAACCGCTCGCCGGTCAAGCCATGTGAAGACAGCGCCGGCCTCGAAAACAAGACGCATCGACGTTCAGGAGCCATTCTTCGTCAGCGCCGCAGCATTCGCCCCGTGCGCAGGATAGACGGCAATGGCGCCAGCTACGGTCGCGCATCTCAATGGCGGGAGTACACCCGATGATCAAGCAGATATGCGCCGCGGTTGCCGGTGGTTTGATAATGGTGGCAAGCGGTGCCGCATTGGCGCAGACACACAATGAGCATGCGCGGCACGACGGCCATTCCCAGCACAGTCATCAGCAGCAAGCCGTCAATCGCCGCCATCACGGCATGTACGAGCAGGGCCGGAAGCAGGGCTGGTACAAGAAGGGCGGTCATTTGCCGCGCACCTACTGGAGCCGGCAGTACGCCGTGTCCGACTGGCGCACGCACCACTTGCGACAGCCGCCGCGCGGGTACCACTGGGTACACAGCGACAACGGCGACTACCTGCTGGTGGCAACCGCGACGGGCATCATCGCGAGCATCGTCACGGCCGCCTTGCAGCATTGATTTTCAGATCGTGACATCGAAAAAAAGCCCCTGCTGCGCAGGGGCTTTTTCGTTTGGCGGAGAAGGAGGGATTCGAACCCTCGTTACGGGAGACCCGTAAACCGGATTTCGAGTCCGGCGCATTCGACCACTCTGCCACCTCTCCAGAAACTGCAGCGTCACGGCAACGGGCAGTTGCTGCCGGCGCCCTCTCGTCATGGGCGAGGGGGCGTGCATGATACGGTCCAAGCCGCATGCAAGGCAAGCATCGACGACGACATTGTCGAATGCCTGTTGTTCCGGTTCCTTTGGGGGCCGCGTTGTCGAAGGGATGTGCACGTTTGATGCGTGGGTGCGGGGCGACCGGTTGGTGTCCAAGGTGACTCTCGGCTTGCTGTCCGGGCGGGTCGGCGGTCTTGCCCGTTGCGCTGTCCGGGGCGGGTGGTGGACAGCTTTGGTTTGCCTTCATGCGAAAGAAAACGATGGAATATTTGCCAAGTTGCAACCTTTGAATTCTTGCGATAGCCTCAGATCGAAGGTGTCGCGAGGTTTCTGTCGACGTTGGTTGCCGCACGCCGATTACTTGGGTGCATCGCCTGCACTGGCCGGTAATCGAACGGGCGGCGGCATGAACTGAGGGTGGATCATGAACAAGCAATTTGGCGCATTGGCGTTTTTCCTGGCGATTCCCCTGCTGGGCGCGGCTGTGTGGGCGGCTCCGGCCACGGCAGCGACGGACGTATCGCCGACACCACCCATGGGGTGGAACGACTGGGCGCACTATCAATGCGATTACACGGCGCAAACCGTCCTCGCCAACGCCAAGGCGCTGGTTGCCTCCGGCTTGGCCAAGCGCGGCTATGACCGCGTGACGGTGGACGACTGCTGGATGGGGCGCAAGCGTGATGCGCAGGGCAACCTCACGGTCAATCCCAAACGCTTTCCGCAAGGCATCGGGCCGGTCATTGCGGCCATCCATCGCATGGGATTGAAGTTCGGCATCTACGAGGACGCGGGCAGCCTGACGTGCGGCGGTTATGCCGGCAGCGGCGCGGCCAAGCCGGGTGCGCCGGATCATTTTGACCGCGACATGCGCCAGTTCGCGCAGTGGGGTGTGGATTACGTCAAGCTGGATGGCTGCAACGTGCAGTCGGCGCATGGTGCGTCCATGGAGGCCACTTATCGCAAGGCCTACGCGGCGGCCAGCGCGGCCATCAAGGCGTCCGGCAAGGCGATGATTTTCGTCGAGTCGGCGCCGGCGTATTTCCAGGGCCAGCCGTCGTGGTATGACGTGCTGGGCTGGGTCGGCGCTTACGGCCAGTTGTGGCGCGAAGGTTCGGACATCGCCACGTTCAACAAGGCCCATCCGGACGCGCCGCGCTTTCGCTCGGTGATGTGGAACTACGTGTACAACCGGCCGCTGGGACGCTACCAGAAGCCCGGCAACTGGAACGATCCGGACTTCATCATCGGTGGCGATCCAGGCATGAGCCTGGCCGAAACGCGCAGCCAGATGGCGCTGTGGGCGATGATGTCGGCACCGCTGGTGCTGAGCGTGGATGTGCCGAAACTGTCGCCGGCCGCGATCAAGGTCATCGGCAACAAGGACGTGATCGCGGTCGATCAGGATCGTCTGGGACGCATGGCCACGTTGCTGCAACGCGATGCATCGCGCGACGTGTTGCGCAAGAAGCTGGCCGATGGCGGCTATGCCGTCGCGGTGTTCAACCACAGCTACGCGCCCATCAAAGTGGATTTGTCGACGACCGCTCTGGGCTTTGCCGACACGCCGGCTTGCACGATGGACACGCGCAACCTGTGGACGCAACATGCCGGCCGGCATGCCAAGGCGTTGCAGGCACAAGTGGTGCCGGGTGACACAGCCATCTGGCAAGTGACGCCGAGTGCGGCCTGCGGCACGGCCAGGCGCATGGGGGCGGTGGTGATGACGGTGTCGGGATCGCGTGACATTGCCGGTCATGGCCGCTGCCTGAGCGATGCCGGCTATGTGCGGTCGTGCCGTGGCGACGAAACGGAGTCGTGGACGCTGGGTGCGAACGGCGCGTTGCAGGCGCAGGGCAAGTGCCTGGCGCTGGTCGACGGCGCGCCGAAGATGGCCGCGTGCGATGACAAGCCGGATCAGCATTGGGTTTATCACCAGGATGGCAGTCTGGTGAATGCGGCCGACCAGTTGTGCCTGAGCACGAACAAGCGTTTTGCCCACAGCGCGTGGATGCCGCTGCAAATGCGCGCCTGTGGCCATCACGAAGCCACGCAAATCTGGTCGCTGCCGGACGGCCATGCCATGCTTCGGTAAGGTCTGGCCGGTTTGTCCGGACGGGCTTCGGTACCGGCGTGGCGTTGTGCATGATGTCGAGTTCCTCCGCCGGCGTTGCGAGCCGGCGCGGGGATGGCAAACCAGCGGGAGACGATGATGAGTGATCCGCACGATGTTCCTGACCGGGGCCGACGGCATTGCCTGCAGGCGGCGGCCTTGTTGCCTGCGGCGGCATTGGCGTTGCGGGCACTGCCGGCAGTGGCACGGTCGACGCAGGGGGCGGCCAATGCGCGTTTCGTCCTGCAACCCCACCGTCGCGGACGCACGCTCGGCGAACATCTGGCCAACTTGAGCTGCGAGACTTTGCAGGTGGTCGGCGGACGCTATTTTTCGCCCGACAACAAGGAGCTGGTGGCGTTGTACCGTCAGCTTGATCCGAACGGCATCCTGCGCATCGGCGGCAACACCAGCGACTACACCGTGTGGGAACCGTGGCGCGGCCGCGTGCCGGTGCAGCACAAGCCCGACGGCAGCGTGCAGAAGCCCTATGTGTTGCGGCAGGCTGACATCGACGCCTTGGCGGGCTTTTTGAAAGCCACGGGCTGGCGGCTGATCTTCGGCGTCAACCTCAAGATCGGCGTGCCCGGGATGGCGTTGGCGCTGGCCAGGGCGGTGCGCGAGGCTGTTGGCGATCAGCTTGTCGCGATCCAGATCGGCAACGAGGCCAACGATTATCCGCAGCGCGGCACGTATGCCGATTTCATCCATGCCTGGCTGCCGTATGCCAAGGTCCTGCGCGCCGCCGGTTTGCCGCTGGGTGGGCCGGACACCGGCGCCAACACCGATTGGGTGATCGCCTACGCACGCCAGTTCGGCGCGCAAAATGTGTTGCTCAGCCGGCATTATTACCGTGGCGGCGAGAAGCATGGTTCGATCCGCGACCTTCTGAGCGGCGCGCGCAGTTTTTACGGCCAGGTGGACGAAATCGTGCGCGTGGCCGACGCCTGGAACCTGCCGTTTTACCTGAGTGAAGCCAACTCGTACTGGGGCGGCGGCCGCGACGGCGTCAGCAGCACGTTTGCGTCCACGTTGTGGGGAGCGGATTTCACGCTGGCGTTGGCCAGCCGCGGCGTTGCCGGCGTGGCTTTTCATGGTGGTTCGCTGTCCGCCGTCGGCGCGTCGCTGACGGCGGTCGGTGGCGGCGTCGGCCAACGTTCCCGGGCGGTGGGTGACGTGGATGCGGCCAGCGCGCGGCGCATGGCGGTGTCGTCGTACTACTCGCCCATCGCCGGCGACGCGGCCACCGGTTTTGAGCCGCGCCCGCTCTATCACGGCCTGTTGCTGGCGCAGCGTTTTGCCGGTGCCACCACGGTGCCGGGACGGCTGTCGACGGGGGGCTCCAATCTTGTCGCCTACGCGGCCCGGCGCGGCAAGCGCTGGCAGGTGGCGTTGATCAACAAGGATTTGCAGCGTGACGCGCAGGTGCAACTGGATGGCCTGCCGGCACGCGCGCATGGCACCCTGGCGCGCCTCGTGGCGCCGTCGATTGCCAGTGCCGCGGGCGTTCGCCTGCAGCCGGCCGGAGCGCTCGCCGTCGATGCCAACGGCCGGATCGAGGCAACCGTGGCACATGCCAGCGCCGCGTACATCGAACTTGAAGCGGCAACGTGACGGGAATCCGGCTGATGATGCCTGAGCTTTTTCCATCGGCGGAACGGCACTGCAAAAGTGCCCGATGGACACGCGGCGCGTGCCTGGCCATCGTCGGTCTGATGGCCAGCGTGAGCCTGGCCGTGGCCGCCACGCCGGCAACAACGGCCACGGTGGGCAAGGCCGTGCCGGTGTTCGTGGCTGGCCAGGGCGGTTACGCGATGTACCGCATTCCGGCCATCGTGCGCACGCCCGATGGCACCTTGCTGGCGTTTGCCGAAGGCCGGCCGAGCATCGCCGATTACGGTCACAACCAGATCGTGCTCAAGCGCAGCTCCGACGGTGGCAAGACCTGGTCGAAAGCGCGCGTGGCGGCCAGTTTCGGCAAGTTCCAGGCCAGCAATGCCGCGCCGGTGGTCGACACGCTCGATCCGCGTTTTCCCAAGGGCCGCGTGTTCCTGTTCTACGACACCGGCAACGCCAGCGAGGCGCAATTGCGCCAGGGGCACGGCCAGCGCAAGGTCTGGTATCGCACGTCGATCGACGATGGGCGCAGATGGTCAGTGCCGGTCGACATCACGGCCGCGGTCAAGAAGCCCGACTGGCGCACTTACGCCAACACGCCGGGCCACGCGATGCAGTTCAAGCATGGCAAGTACAAGGGCCGCATCTTCGTTGCCGCCAACCATTCCAAGGGGCCGCCGCAACCGTATCTGCGCGATTACCACGCGCACGGTTTTTTCACCGACGACCACGGACGCACGTTTGCGCTGGGCGCCACCTTGCCGCTGGCCAGCTCCAACGAATCGACCGCCGCCGAGCTGGCCGGCGACCGGCTCATGATGAACAGCCGCAACCAGGCCGGGCATCATCGCATCGTGGCCATCAGTGACGACGGCGGCGCGCACTGGGCTGACATCTACATCGACCCGCAATTGCCCGATCCGATTTCCGAAGGCAGTCTGCTCAACGTCGGCTACCGCGACGGCAAGGCGGTGCTGGCGTTCTGCAACAACGACGATACGCAAAAGCGCACCCATCTCGTGGTGCACCTGAGCTTCGACGGCGGCACGCACTGGACGCGCAAGATCCACGTCTCGCCGCCCGGCGCGCAGACCGGCTATTGCGACATCGTCGCCATGGGCAAGCAGCGCATCGGCGTGCTGTACGAGCGCGACGGTTACAAGCAGATTGCCTTCAAGGTCATCCACTTCACGCCATGACACCTGCCGAACAAGCCGCCGCAATCGCCGCCGCGCAGGCGGCATTGAAGGCCGGACAGGCCACGCGGGCCGCATCCTTGCTGGCGCCGGTGCTGGCCGGACAGCCGCAAAATACGCAAGCGTTGATGCTGATGGGCGCGGCGGCGCAGGCGCAGGGCGACCAGCAGACGGCGGCGGATTGCTTCGCCCGCGCGTTGCCGTCGCGACCCGCCGACGCCGCCTTGCACATCCGTCTGGGCATTGCGTTGCATGTGACCGGACGACGGGAACAGGCGGCGCAAGTGCTGCGCAAGGCGTGCGAGCTGGCGCCGCGTTCGGCGCTGGCCTGGTTCGATCTGGGCGAGGCGCTGAAGGGCGATGCGCAGCACATCGGTGAAGCGCGCGCGGCCTACGCGCGCGTGCTGGCTTTGGCTCCGCGGCACGTCGGCGCGCGTCTGGCCCTGGCGCGCATTGAAGCCGGGTTGGGCGACGTGGTCGCCGCCGAGCGCGGTTTTCGCGAAGTGTTGCGGCTTGACCCGTCCAACGCATGGGCCTGGTTCGGCCTGTCCGACCTCAACGTGTTGCACTTTTCGGCCGATGATGTGGCTGGCATGCAGCACGCGCGTGCGCGCCATGGCGTCGACACGCGGGAGTACAACCTGTTGGGTTTTGCGTTGGCCAAGGCGCTGGAAGACCAGGGCGATTACGCGCAGGCGTTTGCCGTGCTCAAGGTGGCCAACGCGCATTGGCGTCGGCACGTGGGCTGGGATGCGGCGCCCGAGCATGCGCGCATCAAGACCGTCGCCGTTGCCGCGCAAGACTTCACGCCGCCCGCGCCGCTGGACCCGTCGCTGGGCAGCGAAGTGATCTTCATTGCCAGCCTGCCGCGCTCGGGATCGACGCTGCTGGAACACATGCTGGCCTCGCATCCGCGCGTGGAAGGCGCCAACGAAATCGACGATCTGCGCCAGGTGCTGGCGGACGAATCGCGACGCCGCGGCGGCGGGCCGGTGCAATGGATGCAACAGGCCACGGCGCAAGATTGGCAGCGCCTCGGCCGGCAGTATCTGCAACGCACCGTGCGCTGGCGCGGCGTGCACCCGGTGATGACCGACAAGAACCTCGATACCTGGCAGTGGGTGAACGTGGCGTTGGCCATGCTGCCGGGGGCGCATGTGGTCATCGTGCATCGCGATGCGCTGGAAACTTGCCTTGCGTGTTTTCGCCAACGCTTCGAGCAGCGCAGCGAATTCGCCTACGACCTGGATGATCTGGCCGGCCGCTATGCCGATTTCATGCAGCTTGCGCGGCTGTGGCGCGAGCTTTGTCCGCGGCGTGTGTTCGATTTGGCCTACGAGGACCTGGTGCGCGCGCCCGAGCCGGTGTTGCGTCGATTGCTGGCGTTTTGCGGCTTGCCGTTCGACGCTGCGTGTCTTGATTTTCAGCATGCCCGACGCAGCGTGATGAGCGGCCCCAGCGCCGCCCAGGTGCGCGCACCGCTCAACCCGAACACTGGCCGCGCAGCGCGTTATGGCGCGTTGCTTGAGCCGTTGCGCAGGCGATTGCGCGAGTTGGGCGTGGCGTAGCCGGCGCCGCCATCACGCTTGCGGCGCCAGCGGTTTGTCGTCGAACAACTCGAACTCGCGGATGTGCGCGCGGGCGTTGCTGTCGAGGATGTCCAGTCGCACTTCGCGCGTGGTGACGGGGGCGAAGTGGTCGATTTTTTCATGGCCGATGGCATGGCCCTGGACCAGCGTGCGCCAATGGCCGTCCACGCGCGCCTGGATGCGATAGTCGCGCACGTGCTGGCCGTCCACCAGCCATTCCATGGTGAGCGCGGTGTCGATGGTGGTCGGCTGGGTGAAGGTGACGGTCAGCCGGCCCTGGTGCCGGTACGCTGACGACCACATCGTGGCGGTATCGCCGTCGGTGGCGCGGGCCGGATCGTGCGGAACGTTGGCGGCGTCTTTTGGCACGCTGGCGTGATGCAGCGCCAGGTCGTGGGCGATGCCGTAACGCGCCTTGAGCGCGCGGCCGAATTGTTCCAGCCGCGCCACGTCGGCGGCAGGCAGGCGACCGTCGCGATCGGGCGACAAGCCCATCAGCAACTGGCCGCCGCGGCCGACGCTGTGGTCCCACACCGTGAGCAGGCTGTCGAGCGAGCGCGGCTGGCTGTCGGTGTGCCAGTACCACTGGTCGCGCGTCTGCAACGGCGTGTCCACTTCCACCGGCAGCCAGCGGCGCTGGTCGTGGCTGGTGATGGCGTTCCAGTTGGTGCCTTCGATGCGACCGGCTTCGTTGCCGACCCAGCGGATGGTCGCGTGCGGGGTGACGTTGACGGCCGCGAAAATCTGGGTGTTGGGCTGGAAGGTGCGCAGCTCGGTGACGGCGCGACCGAAGTCGAAATCCTTCGGGCCGCTGCCGTCAAACCACCATTCCACCAGCGGGCCGTAGTTGGAAGCCAGTTCATCCAGCTGGCGCAGGTAGACCTTTTCGTAATCGGCCGTGGTCGCCTGGGGATGGGTGATGAAATAGTGCGTGTCGCTGGGCGCGAGATAAATGCCGAAGCCGAGGCCGTACTTGCGGCAGGCTTGCTCGGTCAGGCGCACGAGGTCACCGTGGCCGTGCTTCCACGGGCTGGACGCGACCGAATAATGGCTGGTGGACGTGGGCCACAAGGCAAAGCCGTCGCCGTGGCGTGCGACCAGGATGAGGTATTTGGCGCCGGCCGCCTTGGCCGCGGCGGCCCACTGGTCGGGATCGGCGTGGGCGGGGTTGAACAGCCTGGCGCTCAGGTGGCCGTCGTCGTGTTCCTTGTTGACGTAGGTCTTGAGGCCAAAATGCACCATCACGCCGAACTCGAGGTTTTGCCAGTGTGTTTGTTGCGGTGTCGGTACCGGTTCGGTTTGCGCCAGTGCTGGTGCGCCGGTGGCCAAGGCGATGCCGAGTGCCAGCGTCAGCGCGGTAATGCGGGTTTTGCGGCGGCGGGACGTGTTGTTGGACATGACGAACCTCTGTGAAGGATGGCGATCGACGCACGACGGCGCGGCAGGCGACGGCATGTGCCGGGGCGTGTCATGCGGTGGCCCCCAGGGCCGGGTCGGACACGCTGTCATGCCCGGTTTCGAGATGGCCCGCCCATTGCACGGCAAAGCCGGGACGTTCAGTGCAGCGCACGGCAAGGTCGTACCAGTTGAAGCTGGCGCTGGCGTCGATGTCGATGCGGGTTTGCGCACCGGGCGCCAACGTGCGCGAAACGAGGCGGGACGGCGCATAGGCATCGTGCAACGTGAGCGTGCGTGTGGCGCCGCTCTGGTTCGCCAGGGTGATGTGGAGTTTGCCGGCATCGGCCAGCATCTGCGCGAGCAAGCGGTCGCCGTGCCGGCCGGCGAAGCGGCGCAGAAAACCGTTGGGTCCGTGGATGGCCCAGTCATGGCGGTCGTCGGCGCCCAGCGGCAAGGTGTCGGTGAGTCCCTTGCCGGCTTCGACCGTGTAGCTGCGCACAGCCAGATCCTGGCCCTGGCTGTACAGCAGAAGCACGGCGGCGGCCTTGCCGTGGTTGCTGAAGCGCAGGCCGAGTTCGCCTTCGTTGCTGCTTGTCACGGGCGTGACTTCCAGCGCGTAGGGCAGGGCGCGGGCCGGACGGATGCCCGGTTCCTGTCGCGGCAAGGTCTGCGTGGCCGGCGGCTCAGGCTTGTAATCGTCGTGGCGTTTGCGGTCGATCGGCGCGTATTGGCCGGCCGTGGGCAGCTGCGGCAGGTGGTCGTTGGGATGGGCGAAATCAAACGCCGAAGTGAGGTCGCCGCATACGGCGCGCCGCCATGGCGAGATGTGCGGTTCGGCCAGGTTGCCATCGTGGCCGAAGCGCTTTTCGATGAGGCGGATGACCGAGGTGTGGTCGAACACTTCCGAGCACACCCAGCCGCCGCGTGACCACGGCGAGATCACCAGCATCGGCACGCGCACGCCCAGCCCGTAGGGACCTGCGTGGTAGTGGCTGTCGCCGGCAAAGTATTCGCCGTGCGTCGTGACGGTTGACTTGCCGGTGGCCTCCGACCAGGCGGCAAACGGCGGCGCCATGTGGTCGAAGAAGCCGTCGTTTTCGTCGTAGTTGAGCAGCAACGCGGTGCGGCTCCACACCGCGGGGTTGGCGGTCAGCGCCTGCAATACCTGGTCGATGTACCACGCGCCGTAATTGGCCGGCCAGTTGGGGTGTTCGCAAAACGCTTCCGGTGACACGATCCACGATACCGACGGCAACTGGTTGGCTTCGACATCGTGGCGCAGGTCGGCCAGATAGTCCTCGCCGCCGAGAAAGTTGGAGCCGCGTCGGGCCTTGTCGTACAACGGGTTGCCGGGTTTGGCATGGCGGTACTGGTCGAAATACAGCAACGCGTTGTCGCCGTAGTTGCCGACATACGGGGCGTTCACCCAGCCCCAGTGGTGCTTGCCGTCAAGGCCGGGGCCGATGTCCTGGTAGACCTTCCAGGAGATGCCGGCGCGTTCAAGCGTTTCGGGAAAGGTGGCCCAGGCGTAGCCGGCTTCGGCGTCGTCGATGACCGGGCCGCCGCCCTTGCCGTCGTTGCCGACCCAGCCGGTCCACAGGTAGTAGCGGTTGGGGTCGGTCGGTCCCAGCACCGAGCAGTGGTAGGCGTCGCAGATGGTGAACGCGTCGGCCAGTTGATAGTGGTAGGGGATGTCCTCGCGCGTCAGGTAGGCCATGGTGGTGGCGCCTTTGGCGGGAACCCATTGGTCGTGGCGGCCACCGTGCCAGGCTTGGTGCGTGCTTGGCCAGTCGTGCGCCAGGTCTTCCAGAAAGCGCATGCCGAGATCGCTGGCCTGCGGATGGAACGGCGCGATCGAGCCGCCTTTGCCGTCAGGTTGATGCCAGACAGGCTTGCCGCCGGGAAGCCGAATCGGATGCGGATCGGCAAAGCCGCGCACGCCGCGCAGGCTGCCGAAGTAGTGGTCGAACGCGCGGTTTTCCTGCGTCAGCACGACGATGTGTTCGATGTCCTCAAGTGTGCCGGTACGCTGGTGGGCGGGCAGGGCCAGCGCCTTGCGCATGCCCGGCGGCAGCAGCGACAGCGTGGCGGCGGCGCCGGCTGATTGCAGCGCGGTGCGCAAAAACCGGCGGCGGTCGGAGGAAAACGTCATGAAGCCTCCCGTGGATGGCGAGTGGTGCGGCGTGATGTGGTCGACGCGGGATCATTCTCCGCCAAACAAGCAACCGGGACCGGCATGGATGTGCCGGTCCCGGTTGGCTTGCCGTCGACGGGAGCATTCCCGCCGCCTCAACCCCAGGTGTAGCGCAGGTTGATGGAAGTGGTGCGTGGCGCCTGGTACGCCGGCAGGCCGTAGTTGACGTTGAGCGGCGGCATGCCGGAGGCGGGGATGAAGCCTTGGTCCCAGGTCTGGTTGCGGTTGACCACGCCTCTGCGGTTGGTCACGTTGTAGATCTGCAGGTTGAATTGCAGGTCGTTCTTCGGCGTGATGTGCCAGTCGTAGCCGGCCGAGAGGTTCAGCGACCAGAAGAATGGCAGGCGCCCGGCGCTGCCCAGCGGCACGACCTTGCCGTCGCACACGTAGGTGGACGCGCCGTAGTTTTGCGCCACGTAGCTGGTCGGGTCGATGGTGTAGGTGCCGAAGCAGCTCAGCGGCTGGCCGGTGTGCGCGGACAGCACGGCGCCGATATTGAGGTGGTTCGGGAAGTAGTACACGCCCGAGGCCACGAAGCTGTGGCGGATGTCCTGGTTGAGGTCGCCGGTGCCGCCGACGGTCATTTCCGGGTAGTCGAATTCCGGTGTCTGGCCGATGTAGCCGGGGTCGCCGCGTTGCAGGTCCAGCAGGCCGTTGTCGTTGCCGTATTCGTGCGCCCAGGTGTAGCTGAGGTTCAAGTAATAGGGCTGGTCGGCCGTGCGCTGGTGGGTCATTTGCAGCGTCAGGCGGTAGTACTTGCGCTTGGCGCCGGGCACGCCGTAGTGGCTGTCGGGAATGTGCAGCAGGCCGGCCGTGCCGCCGTTGGCCACGGCCGGGATGGCGATGTCGAGCGACGAGCCGGGGTTGTATTCGATGCAATTGCCGCTCTGGTCTTCCATGTTGTAGCCGGCAAAACCGTGGCTGTGCGCGTAGGCGTCGATCTTCTGGTAGTCGCAGGTTTCGTTGATGTCGCGCAGCAACTTGGAATAGCTGAACTCGACCATGCCTGTCCACCCCGACGAGAACTGCTGCTGGGCGTAGATGTTGCCCTCCAGCTGCGAGTTGGACTTGAGGTTCTTGACCGCGATCGAATCCGGCGTCGGCGGCAGGCCGTTGTCCTGCACATTGGTCGGGCCGATCTGCTGGGTGCCAGTGGGCGCCTTGGTGGTCGGATCCATGCCGGTGTAGGTGTAGTAGTTCTGCGCCACGTATTCGACGTCGGCCATGCCGAAGGTGAAGTTGGACGGCAGCTGCTGCGCGTACTTGCCGATGTTGGCGCCGATCTTCAGCGTGCTGTCGCCATGCACGTCCCACGACACGCCCGCGCGCGGCGAGATCTTGTTGAAGTGGATGAACGTCTTGTCCTGGGTGTTCTTGTACGAGTACTGGTCGTCGCGCACGGCGCCGTACAGCACGACGTTGTCGGTCACGTTCCAGAAATCCTGCAGGTAGGCGGCCTTGGAATCGGTGGGCACGGTACCGCCGACGTGGTGGAAATCCTCCTGCACGTACTGGCCGTTGCCGGGAACGGTGTAGCCATTGCCCAGGACGGCGCCGGGGCGGTCGTAGTAAATCCACACGCCGTGCGGGTTGTAGCCCCATTCTTCCGTCACCTGGTGCTTGTACATCTCGCCGCCGACAGTGATGCGGTTGGGGCCGATGTCCCAGTTGAGCTTGCCGGTGAAGCCGTGCTTGTCGAACGCGCGCGGCGGGCCGTAGGTGAAGATGTTGTTGTTGCTCAGCAGGGTGGCCACCTGGGTGTTCGGGTCGACCGATTCGACATACGGCTGGTCAATGTACTGGCCGTGCAGCACGCTGCCAGTGGTTTCGGCGACGTAGCCACCCATCAGCACCAGGCTCAGGTTGTCGGTGATGTTGTAGTGGTAGTTGCCGACCAGGAAATGCTGGTTGGTGATGCCGCCGGACCAGCCGATGTAGGCGCCCTTGGCGTTGCGGTCGTAGGGCTGGTTCAATTGGTAGGAATTGGTCGAGCTGCTGGACCAGTCCTTCTCGCCGAAAATGTTCAGCGACTGGTTGTCGGTGATGTTCCAGGTGATGTTGAGCATGGCCTGCTTTTCGCGGCTGCCGCCGATGCTCATCGATTGCATGCCGACGCCGGTGCTGCGCGTGGGCGGCACGTTGCCGAGCAGGCCGAAGAAGAACAGGCGGTTCTTCACGATCGCGCCGGACGCCCACAGGTATTGGGTGAACGAGGACGAGTGCGAATTCTGCGAGGCGAAGCGGTAGTAGTCGCCGTTGGCGTTGACCACGTCGTGGCCGCGCGGTTCGAGCAATCGCGAGGTCGGTGGTGTGAAGTAGACCGAATAGCCGGCCTTGAACTTGTTGGTGCCCTGGCGGATGGTCGAGGCCATCACGCCGCCGGTCGCGTTGGTCCACGAGGCGCCGAAGCCGTCGGAAATGACGGTGGTATTGGCCACCGCCTCGGGCGGAAAGGCGTGGCCGCCGATGGAGGTGTCGTCGTCGGTGGTGTCGAAACCGTTGATGAAATAGCGGTTTTCGGCCGGCGTGGCGCCGCCCATCATGACTGAACCGGTGGTCTGGTCGTCATAGGTGACGTTGGACTGCAGCAACGCGATGCTTTGCGGACTGCGTCCGACCGGCAACTGGTTGACCAGCTGCATGCTGAAGTTGGAGACCAGCTCCGGCGTGCTGACGTCGATCGGCGTGACGTCGGTGTTCATCGCATTGGCACTGACAGTCACGGCCGACAGTTTTTCGGCGTGCTGTTCGGCGGCCGAAAGTTGGGCCGAAGGCGCCGCGTAGGGAGCCACGGTCACGGTCGTGTTGGGGCTGACCGTCACGCTGCGGGTGGCTACCGTGGTGCCGTCCTGGATGATGTTGACGATGTAGCGCCCCGGGTTCAGTCCGGTGGTGGAATAGCGACCGTTGGCGTTGGGTGCGAGTGTGCGCTCCTGACCCGATTGCTGGCCGACAACCTGGATCGTGAGGGCCTGTCCGGCGGGAACCTTGCCGGCCAGATTGCCGGTGATGGACTGGGCATAGGCGGTGCTGCCGGCGCCCAGCGCCAACAGCAGACAGGTGGTCAGGACGCGACGGGTTGGACGGGTGCGGCAATTCATCGAACTTTTACTCCCCGGAAAATGTGGTGGTGGATGTCCCCTTCCACCGTATGAGTAATACTACAAAAAGAAAGTGTCAACATTCGAAATTAATACGTAACCGTATGTTCTTGCGTATGACTTTGTGACCGGAAGGCGGAAGTGCGGGATCGGGCGCCGTGGTGCCGCTGGCGATGCAAAATAAAGATCCACAACATGCGGCAATCTGCCGCATGTCGTGGAATGGGCATGGAGCCGGCTGCGAATTGCCGGTGGTTTCGCCAGGGCCTGAATCCTTGCCACAACGCAATTTCAAGCAGAAGCGTGTGGCGCGGTACTGGGGTTTCGTCCCGTGTCGGGGTTGTAACCGGGAAGGTGGTGGCGGATTTGGCAAACAAGGTTGTTGTATGACTTAATGTCGGCTACGCTCGCAAATAAACGAAAGTCGTTTTTGCCGTGGAGGCCCTGGAACATGCGACGCCGAACTTTTTTGCGCTTGAGTGTCTTGACGCCGCTGGCGGCCTCGCTGGCCGGGTACGGGATGGAGGCCGTGGCACAGGGTCCGAAGGCGTCGTCCATGTCCACGGCCGAGCCGGATGCGCATCCGCACAAGTTCGGCTTTGCGCGTCAGCAGTTCATGCTTGACGGGCAGGTGTTCCAGATCCGCAGCGGCCAGATGGATCCCATCCGCATCCCGCGCGAACACTGGCGCCAGCGTATTCGCATGGCCAAGGCGATGGGCCTGAACACGATCGCGCTGTATGTCATGTGGAACGCGCTCGAGAGCGAACCGGGAAAGTTCGATCTCGACACCGGGCGCTGCGATTTTGCGCATTTCATCGATTTGTGTGCGGCCGAAGGCATGTGGGTGTACCTGCGACCGGGGCCGTACGTGTGCGCGGAATGGGATTTCGGCGGCTTGCCGACGTACTTGCTGCGTGATCCGTCGATGCGCATCCGCGACGGCAAGGACAAGCGCTACATGGCTGCCGTGGCGCGCTACATGGATGCGGTCGCACCGCGCATCAAGTCGCGCATGGTGGCCAATGGCGGGCCGATCCTGATGGTGCAGGTCGAGAACGAGTACGCCTCGTTCGGCAAGGATCTGGCCTATCTCGAAACGTTGCAGAAGATGTGGCGCGCGCGTGGCATCGAGGGGCCGTTCTCGTTGTCCGACGGCCTGGGGCAGATCGAGCACACCAAAACCTACATCCCCGGCACGGCCCTGGGCCTGGATGGTGGAACCCATTTTGCCAAGGCGCAGCTCATTGCCGGCGAGGCGCCGGTGTGGGTCGGCGAGGGTTATACCGGCTGGCTGTCGCACTGGGGCGACAAGGATTTCCAAACGTCACATTATTCGACGACGTTGCGCGAACTGATGGACGCCGGGCGCTCGTTCAACCTGTACGAGGTGCATGGCGGCACCAGCTTCGGCTTCGGCGCCGGCGCCAATGCGGCGGCCGATGGCGATTCGTTCGGAGCCGACCTGACCAGTTACGACTATGGCGCCCCGATCAACGAGCGTGGCGTGGCGACCGGGGAATATCACCGTCTGCGTGCGATCATTTTCGGCGTGCTCGGGCGCGCGCCCGTCGCCATGCCGGAACCGCCGGTGGCGATCGAATTCGGTGCGGTCACGCCAACGCCATGGGCGTCCGTTTGGGACAACCTGCCGGCGCCGCGCGAAGTGAAGCATCCCCAGGCCAACGAATTGTTGTTCCATCAGCCACACGGACTGGTGTTGTATCGCAAGCGGGTGGAGGTGGCGAAGGCGGGCACGCTGGACCTGCCCGGCGTGCATGATTACGCGACGGTGTTTGCCGACGGCAAGCTTGTCGGCACGGTTTCGCGGGTGCAGGCCAAGGGGGTTCCCGAAGGCCATGCGGTGGAGGTGCCGGCCGGCACGCGCCAGCTCGACATTCTTGTCGATTGTTTCGGCCACGTCGGTTACGGCCACTACACGCACGATTACAAGGGCCTGGTCGAGGACGTGCGTCTGGATGGCGCGGTGCTGGAAGGTTGGCAGGTGTACAGCCTGCCGCTGGCATCCGGCGACGTGGCGCGGCTCAAGCCGACAGCCGATGCGAGTCGGCAGCCGGGCGTCTTTTTCCGCGCGCGCGTCGATCTGGCTTCTCCGGCCGATTGTTTCGTCGACATGAGCGCGTGGCACAAGGGCTACGTGTGGGTCAATGGTCACTTGTTGGGGCGGTACTGGAAGATCGGCCCGCAACAGCGGCTGTACTGTCCACAAGGGTGGTGGAAGGCCGGGGCGAATGAAGTGCTGATCTTTGACCAGCAGCAGACGCATCCGGCGCCCATCCGCGGAAGGGTCAGCCTGCACGTGTGAGTTTCAGACTCGTTGGACGGATGCACGAACGCAAACGCAAGACGGGAAGGCCAGGGCCTTCCCGTCTTGCGTTTTGTCACCCGATGGTCGGATTACTGATCGGCTTTCGGCGCGGTCGGTTCATGGCGTGCCGATGCGGCGGGCGCGCCCAGCAGCTCGCCCTGTGCCGGTGCCGCCGGTTTGACCTCGGGGGGCGGTGCCGGCTTGTGTTCCGTGAGGGCGGGTGCCGGTGTGGCGGCCGTGTGGACGGGCTGCGCGGCCGGAACGGGAGTGGCCGGAGGCACGGCGACCGGGGCCGGCTTGGGAACAATGGTCGGCGACATGGCGACAGGGGCGGATTCAGTCCGGGTCGTGGCCGGCGTGGCGGCAACGCGAGCAGGCGCGGGTGAAGTCGCCTGGGACGGCGCGCCTGCATTTGCCGTGGAGACCGGGGCGACATGCGGCGTCGACTGGGGTTTGGCTTCCGCGATCGGAGTCGAAGCAGGAGTTGGGCTTGGCGCCGTGGAAGTCGCCTTCGGCGTGGCTGCCGGCGTGGTTGCCGATGCACCGGATGCCGGGGGCGTCGCGGTGGCGGACCGACGTTGCGGCACGGCTTCGGCGGCCGGCTTGTTGTCGGCCGGCTTGGCTGCCGCTTTCGGCGCGGAGGTCGGCGCGTTCGTGACGGCATTGCCGCGGTTGTCGGCATCCTCGTCGTCGTAATCGCGCGAGTTGACCGTCTGGGCATTGGCGTTCTGCGGTACCGCGGCATCTCCATTGGTACGGCGACGGCGGCGGCCACCGCGACGGCCGCGCCGACGACGCTGACCGTTGCCTTCAGCCGTGGACGTTTCCGTGTCCGTCTCCGGAGCACGGGCAGGGATGGCGGCTGTCGGAGCCTGGGTCGGGACGGCTTCTTCCCTGGGTTTGGTCACGTCCGCCGCCTTGGGAGCGGCTTTGGGAGCCGTGTCAGCCGCTTTGGCGGGGGCATTGGCACCGGCATTGGCGGGCTTGCCACGGACACCGGCATCGTTGGCGGCCTTGCCGGCTTCCTTGCGCGCGTTGTTGTTGCCGCGCTCGTTGCGTGGCGCCTTGGCGTTGCCCGAATTCGGGCCTTGCGCGGCGTTTGGCGCATTGTTGCGGCGCGAACGGTTGCCACTCTTGGAAGTGTTGTCGGCCCGATCGGCGTCGTTGCCGCGATTGCCGGTCTGGCGGCGTTGGCGCTGGCTGTCCGATGACGGGCCGTTGCCTCGACGGGAAGCATTGCCGGCGTTGTCCGCGCGACGGGTGGACGCGCCTTGCTGACGGGTGTTCGACGGCTTGTTCGGGGCAGGGAGGGCAGTCGTGGTTTCGTGGCTGCCGCCGCCGAACCAGCCGAACAGGCGTGAAAGGATGCCGCCGCTGGCCGGTGCCGCTTGCGGCTTGGCCGTCGGAGCCGCGGCTGGGGCGTGTTCATGCACCGGTGCCGGCGTGGACGGGATGATGCGGCTCACGGCGGGCTCGTCGCCGTGGTTTTCCTGGCCCATCTTGCGCAGCGGCTGTTCGGCCACCGGCGTCAGGCGCTCGTAGCTGGGCTGGCTGTGTTCGCCCATGTCGGCATCGCGGATGCGCGTGATTTCAAGATGCGGCGTTTCCAGCTTGTCGTCGGCCACCACCACCACGTGCACCTTGTGGCGCAGTTCGATCTCGACCACGCTGGCGCGCTTTTCGTTGAGCAGGAAGTTGGCCACGCTGACCGGTACCTGCACCAGCACTTGGCCGGTCGAATCCTTCATGGCGTGTTCTTCGATCACGCGCAGCGTCGACAGCGACAGCGATTCGACCGAACGGATGAAACCGTGGCCTTCGCAACGCGGACACAGGATCTGCGTGGATTCGCCCAGGCTGGGGCGCAGGCGCTGGCGCGACATTTCCATCAGGCCAAAGCGTGAGATGCGGCCGACCTGGATGCGCGCACGGTCGGTCTTCAGCGCGTCCTTGAGCTTTTCCTCGATTTCGCGCTGATGGCGCGGGCTGTCCATGTCGATGAAGTCGATCACGACCAAGCCGCCGACGTCACGGATGCGCATCTGGCGGGCCACTTCGACGGCCGCTTCCAGATTGGTGTGGAACGCGGTTTCCTCGATGTCGCTGCCCTTGGTGGCGCGCGCCGAGTTGACGTCGATCGAGGTCAGCGCCTCGGTCGGGTCGATGACGATGGAACCGCCGGACGGCAGGCGCACGTTGCGCGCGAAGGCGTCGTTGATGGCGCTTTCGATCTGGAAGCGCGAGAACAGAGGAATGTCGTCGCGGTAGAACTTGAGCTTGTTCAGCGAGCCGGGCATGACCTGCTGCATGAACTCGCGCGCGTCGTTGTACATCGACTCCTCGTCGATGAGGATTTCGCCGATGTCGCTGCGCAGGTAGTCGCGCAGGGCACGGATGAACAGGCGCGATTCCTGGTAAATCAGGAACGGACCCTTGCGCTGCGAAGCGGCCGCGGAAATGGCCTTCCACAGTTGCAGCAGGTAATCGAGATCCCACTGCAGTTCTTCGGCGTCGCGGCCGGTACCGGCGGTGCGCACGATCAGGCCCATGCCGTCGGGCACGCTGACGTGTTCCAGGGCTTCTTTCAGCGCGCGGCGATCCTCGCCCTCGATGCGGCGCGACACGCCACCGGCGTTCGGGCTGTTCGGCATCAACACCATGTAGCGGCCGGCCAGCGAGATGTAGGTGGTCAGCGCCGCGCCCTTGTTGCCGCGCTCTTCCTTTTCCACCTGGACGATGACGTCCTGGCCTTCCTTGAGCAGCTCGCGGATGCCGGCCTTGTGCGGATCGACACCGGGCTGGAAGTATTCGCGCGAGATTTCCTTCAGTGGCAAAAAGCCGTGGCGTTCGACACCGTAATCGATGAAGCAGGCTTCCAGGGACGGCTCGACGCGGGTGATGCGGCCCTTGTAGATGTTGGATTTTTTCTGTTCGTTGGAGGGGATCTCGATGTCGAGATCGTAAAGCGACTGGCCATCGACAATGGCCACGCGCAACTCTTCACGCTGAGTTGCGTTGATCAGCATACGCTTCATTTTTACATCCTCGGCGCTCGACCGTGGACTGCGTCGCGATTCCGCGCCGAATTCGGCGGCGGAGCCGCGCAAGCCGTGGGCGTGGCACGCCACCACGGGAGCGCTTTGTATCTGCCGGCGCAACATCTGCGCCTGGCGGTTTATAGGTGCCCTTTTGCGCTGCCGGGACTCCACGCCGCCATGACGGGGGCGGGCAATCCGCGATCCGACCCGTTAGGATTACGCGGCGGCCGAGGGCTCCTCCCGGAGTTGGCTCGGGCGCCGGCGCAGGCCGGCGGGCGGATGCGTCGTCACGCCGTCTGACCGGCGCTGACGCGAAACGCCCGTGAAGTGTAACACACCGGCCGATTTTTCCAATACTTACGCGGACTTCGATGAATCTCGATACAAAGCAATCAGGCCCCGCCGTGCGTCTGGCGACGGTTCCCGACGACCGCGACGGGCAGCGCATCGACAATTTTCTGACCGGACAACTCAAGGGCGTACCGAAAAGCCTGGTCTACCGCCTGCTGCGTACCGGGCAAGTACGCATCAACGGCAAGCGCGCCAAACCCGATGCGCGCGTTTCCGGAGGCGACACAGTGCGCATTCCTCCCGTGCGGACGGCAGTGGCGGGCGAGTCCGGACCGGCGCCGAGGGCGATGATCGAGCGCGTGGTGCAGTCGATAATTTTCGAAGACCGGGATTTCCTGGTCCTCGACAAGCCGGCCGGCATTGCCGCTCATGGCGGCAGCGGCGTCGCTTTCGGCGCGATCGAACTGCTGCGCGCGGCACGACCGGACGAAACCCTGGAACTGGCACACCGGCTGGACCGCGACACCAGCGGCGTGCTCGTCCTCGCGCGCCGGCGCGCGGCGCTGACCGCCCTGCAGGAACTGATTCGCGAAGGACACATCACCAAGCAGTATCTGGCCTTGTTGCACGGGCACCCCAAGCGCGCGCGATTCGATGTCAATGTGCCTTTGCGCAAATTCGATTTGCAGGGTGGCGAGCGCATGGTGCGTGTGAGCGACGACGGTAAGCCCGCGCTGACCGCGTTCAAGGTGCTCGGCAACTACGCAGATGCCAGTCTCGCCGAAGTGACTTTGTATACTGGGCGCACGCACCAGATTCGCGTGCATGCGCAACATGCCGGTCATCCTCTCGCCGGCGACGAAAAGTACGGATTGCGCGAGTTCAACAAGGCCATGCGCGCTTTCGGCCTGCGCCGCCTGTTTCTGCACGCGGCGCGCTTCGAGTTCGAGTTGAATGGCAAGACGCACAGTTTTTCCGCGCCGCTGGCGCCGGACCTGGCGGACGTTCTCGACCGCCTGCCTACTGGAAAAACCGCGCGCTGACCTCGGCCGAGTACAGCCAGTCCGGCGGCAGCAGTGCGATCAACACGAGTGCGCTGGCGGCATGCGAAAACGCGAGCGGCAACAAGGCGCGCTCGCGCAAGTAGAGCGCGCACCAGCACAACCCACCGAAAAACGTGGCGAGCATCAAACCGGCGTTCGGCGTGTGCATCAAGGCGAAGCCGAGTGCGCCGAAATACTGCGCAAGCACCGTGCTCCCGGTAACGAGTTTCCAGCGACTGGTGCATACGACACAGACCAGATACTGCTGGATAAGCGCCCAACCGAGATAGCGCCACACATGCGCCGCACTGATCGACCGGATCGAGACGTCGCCAGAAAAATGCGCGGCAATGCCGATGCCCGCAGCGAGTGCGACCACCGCGGCTGCAAGCAGCCACGCGCGCGTACCGCCGTTCCATTTCCAGTCGCGGGGAAAACCGAGGGTGACCGCATAGGCGCCGACGCTGGCAATCAGGAATTTCTGGTTGGCGCCGACTTCGCCGGTGAAATGCCCACCGACGACCAGCCACAACGGCGCGGCAAGCACCAGTACGATTTCCAGCGCGGCGCGCACACGCGGCTGGCGTGGCGGGAAAATGCGCGCGAATAACAGTACGGCAGCGAATGCGATCAGCGCGGTCCAACGCAGTGCGACGGGAATATCTGCGATGCCTGATCGTGTCGTTGGCGTGCGCGCAAGGGCGAAGGTTGCATCCAACGCATTCTGAGGCACGACGACCGCGGCCGGCAGTGCATGTAGGATCGTATCGAACATCAGGCGTTGCTGTTCGACGCGACGCGTTTGTGGAATCGCAAGAATCGGCGCGCCCAACTTCGCCAACCCAGCTATTTGCGCGGCGCCGAATCCGGTATCCGGCACGCGATATACCGGAATGACGCCGGGCGCTGCGGACTCGCCCGGTTGGGCGAGCATGATGGGGTGCGTCAGTTCGAGCGGCTCGTATTGCACGGGACGATCGAGCGTGGCGCCGTTGAATTGCAAGGTCGCTCCCTGCGGCAGCGTGAAACGCAGGCGCAACATGGCGGCCACTTCCGGCTGGCGAATCGCCATGCCGTCGGGTGTTCGCCACTCGAACTTTTCCATGTCGATGTTGGTCGCCGTGGAGATCCCGGCGAGAGGGAACGGCGCACTTGTCCATGCACCGCCGTCGAGACGTTCACGGACGACCAGTTGTACCTGCGCGGCCGCATTCGCGAATGCGAACAGGCGCAGCCGCGGGAAATCGCGCAACGGGATGTTGCGTTCCAGACGCAGGCCGATCTCGAAAGGCTGGCCGCGTGATGTCACCAGCAGGCAATCGTCGGCGAAATCGGCTTGCGCATCGCCGAAAACGCGCTGGGCGACGATGTCTTGCGGACGATAACCCCATTGCCACGGCGTTTCGCCCGACGCGGCGAGGGCCAACGTGCGCGCGGCATCGTTACGAAGATGCGCGGTGAACTGCCGTTGGGCGAGATGTTCCAGACCCCAGGCGGTAAAGCAGAGCAGGGCGGCGAACGCCAGCGCCGTGGCAATCGTCGCGCGTTTGCCCTCAGTTTGCAGACAGCGCCTCGGCTTTGGCGGCGCAAATGAAATCGTTCAGCGACAGGCCGCCGACGTCGTGCGTCGAGAAGCGGACCAGGCACCGGCCCCAGCCCAGTTCCAGATCGGGATGATGGTTTTCGTTCTCCGCGATGAATCCAAGTGCGTTCACGAACGCCAGCGCATGAAGGAAGTCCGCAAAACGGAATTCGCGGCGGATATCGACGTTGCCAGGCCCGAATTCCCAGCCATCGAGAACGCCCAGCAGTTCCTTTGCGCGCGCTGCGGACAGTTGGTTTTCCTTGCCCTTGAGCGGTTTGCAACGTTGCTTGCGCAGTTCGTCGGCGGTCATGGCGGGTTCCTCGCGTGTCGTCGAAAGTATAGCAACCGTGACGCGGCGCCAATTCAGGACTAAAATAGTCCGGTATTTATTTGACGATAACGCCATGCTCACCCTGACCGAATCCGCGCAACGCCATTTTCGCCGCCTGATCGAGCAGCAGGGTATCGCCGGGCTTGGCGTGCGCATGCAGGTGGTGCATCCCGGTACGCCGAAAGCCGATTGTCGACTGGAATTCTGCGAAGCTGCCGATTTGTCCGGCGGTGAATGGTCGCTGGACTGCGATGGCTTCAATCTTTACGTGGATGCGCAGAGCATGCCGTATCTCGACGAGGCGCTGGTCGATTTTTCGAGCGACGCCACGGGCGGGCAGTTGATCGTCCGTGCGCCGAAATTGAAAGGCAGTCCGCCGTCGGTCGATGCCGATCTCGCCGAACGCGTGCGCTATGTGCTCGAAACCGAAGTCAATCCGCAAATCGCCGCGCATGGCGGCCGTGCGACGCTGGTGGAAATCACCGGCGACAAAGCCGTGGTGCTGCGCCTGGGCGGAGGCTGCCATGGTTGTGGCATGGCCGACGTGACCTTGAAGCAGGGCATTGAACGCACGCTGCGCAAGCATTTCCCCGAGATTTCAGCGGTGCGAGACGCGACCGATCACGCTAGCGGACACAATCCGTACTACCGCGGCCATGAGGGCCACAGCGCCGTGCGGTAATAACGCCGTTCGACGAATGAATCAGTCGCCCTGTTCGGCGCGCGATAAGTCGCCGAGCTTGCCGGGCATCGCCGCGAAGTAACGCGAAAGCTTGTCGATGTCGGCGTCGCTCAGTGTCTTGGCGAAGCCCGCCATGATCGCATTCTGGCGCGCGCCGGACTTGTACTCGTGCAGGGCGCGCGCGAGATAGTCATGATACTGGCCTGCCAGGCGCGGATAGATCGTCACCGTGGAATTGCCGTCGGCACCGTGACAGGCGGTGCAGGGCTTGGCGAGGTCCGCTGCGGTCGCACCTGGCGCACCGCCGGCTTCCGCCGCGAAAGCATTGATCGCGAGCATTCCGGCCGCAAGCGCGATAAGTCGAATGAAATTCATTGGCTTTCCTTATTTGTTC
>DASVGR010000137.1:0-63020 GCA_036379395.1 Rhodanobacteraceae bacterium
GTCCTGAATTTGCTCGCCGCGGTCAGGGCTGGCAGCCATGAGGCGGGATAGTAGTGCCTAGGTCAAGTCGAACGCAACGTCAGTGACATATATTTATACATCTTGTTCAACTTCGACTTAAGCGCCAGAGATCAGAGAAGCTTTTTGTATCATTTGTTGCATACTACTTTTTCCATTTGTAATCAATACATTAGATAATGTCTCGTCAATCCTTAAGATGTCCCATTAAGATCGGTATGTGAATTGACGTAACTTGCGTGATATTCAACGATTCAATCCTCATAATGGCCTCTAGCCACCAATAATTTACGTTTGACTTCAACCGGTTATCGTACGAAGAGCCCGCCAAGAACGCGGGCTTTTTCGTTTCTGTGCCCGGTTCGTGCCCATTTCGTGCCCAAAACGCGCAGGCTGGACCCTCAAAAAACGACCTTGGCACCTACACAACCGCGTGCAGGTCAGTGCTAAGGTCGCCGCGGCGCCGAATTGACCTTGGCATTGCACGGGCACACGCCGCGGCAATCCGGGCTGCGCAGTCTTCGGGCGGGCCAAGCCGCTAGACTGAGGGCTTCCAAAGGCGCTCATCCAGGAGTTTGCCGTGTTCGAGCACCGTACCGATCCGCTGCTTCCGCGCCGGGAATTCTTCGGGCGCCTGATGCGCTCCGCCGCGGCCGGTGCCGGGATCATTGCCGCGTCCTTGTTCATCGGCATGCTCGCCCACCACGCATTGGAAGGATTCTCATGGCTCGATGCGTTCGTGAATCCTCAATCGTCCTCACGTCCTATGCCCACTGGAGAGAAACAATGAAGAGATACCTCGCGGTCTTTACTGGCTCGCCAGATGCCATGGCAGCCTGGGATAAACTACCTGAGATTGAGCGTCATCAGCGGCAGTCCGCTGGCATCAATGCTTGGAAGAAGTGGGCCAGTGACAACGGTCCGTCGATCCTTGATATGGGCGGTCCATTGAGTCGCACCAAGCTTGTCTCCAAATCCGGCGTCAACGACATTCGGAACAATCTCGCTGCGTTCACCATCGTGCAAGCCGAATCACATGAGTCGGCAGCCAGGCTTTTCCTCAATCATCCTCACTTCACCCTCTTCCCAGGTGAGGGCGTCGAGGTTATGGAGGTGCTTCCCATTCCCGCTGGTTAGCGCGTGGTCGAGGTCGAACCCTTCGATCGAGGCGAGCCTACGCGGCTGAGCATTTTCAGACCTTTCTGTTCCCGAATAGTGGCCGTTCATGACTATCGCCTTAGGGCCGACCCTGATCGTCTCCCGGCCACTTTGAGAGAATCGTGACCTGTATAACATCCCATTCCCACACAGGCGGCTGCCACTGCGGCGCACTGCGCTGGAATCTCGACACTGAAGTCTCCTTGGCGGACTTGACGCCACGCGCTTGCGACTGCGATTTCTGCGCGCGACATCGCGCCGCATGGATCTCCGATTCCGACGGCATACTGACTCTACGAATCGTCCGCGCAGGCGTGCTGCATCGCTACCGGCAAGGATCCGAACAAGCGGAATTCATGATCTGTCGAGACTGCGGTGTCTTGGTTGCGGTTACGGCCCGAGACACCCAAGGGGCGTTATTGGGTGCCGTCAATCGCAACGCGTTCGATTGTCGAGAGCTTCCTGCGGAAACGATCGTATCGCCTCAACGACTTTCAGCCGAGGCAAAGCTCGCGCGCTGGATCAAGGTTTGGACGCCCACTCAAATACAGGTCGGAAGTCCGGAAAGCTGACTTCGGCGAAAGTCTGCATGGGGTCGGAACGGGCTGGCCGAGATGCCATCGAATCAGATGCCTTCGACTGTGTAGACGAGTGCGTCTGATACGATCATCGGCAAGATTACCGTTGGATGGAGGGCGAGAATAACGCCGAATTTGATGACTGGCTCAAGGCGCAGGCAACCCATGCGCGTGCGAAACTCGATGGGCGGTTCGATTCCGCCTCTAGCCACCACAAATTCCCTGCAAATCGCAGATTTGCGACCAATCGTCATCGCCTGGAAGGCCCGCCATTGTTTCGGACCGATTCGCCCTGCGGCCGGCCCGTAGCCAGCATTCCGCTCAAGCGTAGCGCTCAATCCGGATCACGCGCGGGTCGTCGGCGTGCTCCAGCAGCAGGCGCCGCACGCGATCCTGCCAGGCCTCCGCGAAGGCCTCGCGCTCGGGCGCCGTCGCATCGCCCGCCAGCGCACGGCCCATGCGTTCGCGCAGGTCCGGCGCCGGTGCGACACGCGACGCGTCCAGCGCCACGCCGACCTCGGCACCGGTATCGCGGCGCCGGAAACGCGCGACCAGGTGCGTGTCGCCGCCAGCGTAAGCGAGCAGGCCGTCGCGTGCGAAGCGCCCGCCAATGCCGCGGAAACCGTTCGCCGCGGCCGCGCCGGTGATCAGAGTGAATACCTGCGCGACGACGCCGGTGGTGCCTTCGCTCTCGGGTGCGCTCATCGTGACCGTCACGCCGCCGCGTTCGGCCGGAGCGTCCGGATACAGCGCGCGCAATGCCGCGCGCGCCATCAGGTATGCGCCGGCGACCGTCGGACAGGAGTGCCCGGCCAGGCGCACCGCGTCCGCATAGCCGTATTCGATCAGCCCGTCGCTGGCGGCACCGAGAAATTCGGCGAGTGGGTCGCGCATGAGTATGCGTGGCGCCAGCGCATAGAAATCGGGGAGTGCCATCGCCTTATTCTTCCGGCAGGCCGACGATGCCGAAATCGATCACGACCGGATCGCGTTGGCGATACGCGATGGTGAGATGTTCGCCGAACCGATCACCGAGTTGCGCGAGCAGCGGCAACGGATCGTGGTCGTTGATGAAGCGCATCGTTTCCCCGTTGCGCAGCGCGCCGAGCGCGCCGAAGATCGCCGAGTGGCGGAAGCGGCGTGCAACACCGCGCGCATCGAAGACATGGACGTTTTCTTCTGGAACCAGCGAATCGGGCATGGCGAACTCCGGGCATCTGCGGGCGCGGCCATGCTACGCCGCGAAGTTCGCGCCGCCCCTGATCTGGGTCAAGCGGGCCGGCTGCGCACCGACACTCGACGTGCGCGATCGCAACTACGCCGACCTTTGAAGACGCCTGCGGCAGGCGTATCATGATCCCACTCCGCCGCGCGCCTTGCGCCGCCCCGGTCTCTCCTGTCCCACCGAGGGCCGACCGCCATGATCCCCGCTTCGATCCCGCAACCACGAACATCGCCAGCGCGCCGAACCGACGCAACCGGCACGCCTGCCGCACTCGCGTCCGCTGCGAATGCCGGCACGACTCGCCTCGAGCAACGCATCGACGAGGCGCTGCGGCAGAGTTTTCCCGCCAGCGACCCGCCGGCGTGGACGCTCGGCTGCACGCCACCGTGGCATTGATTCCATCGATTCGAGGAAACCACCGCATGGACTATCCGCTGTATCCGCCGTCCGCCCTGGAGTTCGCGCGCACGGGCCGCGAACTGGCACCCACGCCACGCGGCGCGATTCACTGCAGCGCGTGCGCGAACAGAATCCGCAGCTCCGGACCGTCGTGACGATCTTCGACGACGAAGGCGAGAAGTACTTGCACGATTTCTTCATGCGCCCGGCGGCGTCCGACCACGCGCCGGTGCCGTTCCATTGACGAGGAGTATCCACGTGAACCAACGCATCAATTACGTCGCGGCCTCGCCCGACGGCTTCAAGGCCATGCGCCAGTTGCAGGCGCATGTCGACCATTGCGGGCTCGAGCACGGCCTGCTCGAACTGGTGAAGATGCGCGCCTCGCAGATCAACGCCTGCGCCTATTGCTTGGACATGCACAGCAAGGATGCGCGCGCCGCCGGCGAAACCGAGCAGCGCCTGTACCTGCTCAATGCCTGGCGCGAGGCGCCGTTCTACAGCGAACGCGAGCGCGCCGCGCTGGAATGGACCGAGGCGGTGACGCTGGTGTCCGAAAACGATTTCGACGACGCCCTGTACGCGCGTGCGCGCAAGCAGTTCAGCGAGAAGGAACTGGCCGATCTGTCGTTCGCCATCATTGCCATCAATGGCTGGAACCGCCTCGGCATTCCGTTCCATGCCGAGCCCGGCCATTACCAGCCGGCCGGCAGCAAGGCCAAGGCGTGACGGATTCCGGAACCGCCTTGCCGACGTGGATCGGCAAGGCGGTTCGTGATCAGGCGAACAGGCTGCCCAGGCCGGTTGCCGGTGCGGGTCCGATGGCCGCAATGAACATCACGTATTCTCGCGATGCAGAAAATCGGCCAGGCCCAGCAGGCCGACCACGCAGCCGCCCGCCAGACCAATGGCCAGTGCCAGTACGCCAGACGGAGCGTGGCCAAGAAACGGTTCTCTTGGCAGCGTCCACGGGAAGTAGCGGGCCCATTTCGAGCCGATCAGAATGATGCTTGCGATGGTCGCCAGCGCGCCCACCGCGATGGGCAGGCCGAAGCCGGGTCGACGCATGGCAAGCCACGTCTGCAATGCCGTGATCAGCATGCTGGCGCCCAGGCTCAGCACCATCGGCGCTCCCAGTGCGTGCCACGCAGGCCATCCGGCCAGACCTTGCGAAGTGCTCACCATGAGCAGGCGACCGGCGAGCAGCACGCAGGCCCACAGACACGCGTAGGCGAGCACCATCAGCGCCATCGTGACGCACCACTTGCCGAGGTAATGCGCGTCGCGCCGCATCGGCAGCGCCAGCAGGTGCTTCCACTGCGTGTTGCCGTGTTCAAGTCCCACCAGCAGCGTGCTGAGCAAGGCGACAAACATCGGCAGCAGCAGGCACCACAGGTTGCATACCCCGTTCCCCAGGTGCAGCCACGCCAGCGCCGGTGAGGGCGGCACCTTGGGTGGCTGCCGAATGAGCCAGGTGAGCGCTACCAACCCCGTCGTGCCAGCCGGCATGAGCAGCACCAGCCACGGAATCGAGGTGTGTTTCAGCTTCAACCATTCCACGCCGAAGGCATGCCACCAGGTTTTCATGCCGCCATCTCCTGTGTCGTGGTCAGTTGCAAAAACAAGGCTTCAAGTGACGGTTGCTGGCGTGCCAGCCGGCTTACGCCGTGGCCACGTTCGACCAGCAAACGGTTGATGGCCGCGTCGGTGTGCCTGGGGTCGGTCACGCGTACGGTGTGGGCATCGACGGGCTGGGGCGTCTCGCCGATGGCGAGCAGGTCGTTGCACGCGGCGGCACTGTCGGTGCAAACGATCTCGAGACAGGCATCGGCCCGTGCGCGCAGTGCATCCAGCGCCCCCTGGAACAGCAGCCGACCGTGCTGGACCACACCGACGTGCGTTGCCAGTTGTTCGACCTCTCCAAGCAGGTGGCTCGACAGGAATACCGTCAGCCCCAGCTCGTGCGTCATGTGTTCGATGAAATGGCGGATCTCGGCAATGCCCGCGGGATCAAGGCCGTTGGTCGGTTCGTCCAGGATCAGCAGGCGCGGCTCGCCGAGCAGCGCCAACGCGATGCCGAGGCGTTGGCGCATGCCGAGCGAATAGCCGCGCACGCGGCGCCTGGCATCGTCGCGCAGGCCGACGATTTCCAGTACGGCGTCGGTGCGGGTGCGTGGCAGGCCCAGCAGGCGTCGCGTCACTTCGACGTTGTCGCGGCCGGAAAGATGCGGGTACAGCGACGGCGCCTCGACCATGGCGCCGATGCCGGCCCGGGTGGCGGGATCGTGCCGCTCCAGTTTCCGCCCGAACAACTCGACGTATCCCGCATCGGGCACGAGCAGTCCGAGCAGCAGGCGGATGGTGGTGGTCTTGCCGGCACCGTTGGGTCCCAGGAAGCCATAGATGGCGCCCTTGGGCACCGCAAGATCAAGGTCGCGGATGCCGTGTTCGCCGCGGAACAGGCGTGTCAGGTTGCGGGTATGGATGGCCAACATGGCGTGTTTTGGATTGTGGTGGGTGATGTCGTGAGAGCCTACGCATCGTCCGAACGCGTTGCATGTGCGGGTAGTGAGGGTGTCAACCGGCACGGGTCGGCAAGGTGGTGCATGCTCAGGCAAGCGGGTTGCCGGCGATGGCCCGGTAGCTGAAATCGCGCCATCGGACGCTGCCCTTGCCGGCGCAGTAAAGGCCGATCCGCAGCGCCAGGAAACCGCCGAACACGTTGTGGTTGAGGCCGGATACTTCCATGCGCAGGTCGTGCAATTGCCAGGTGCGGCCGTCGTCGTGCGAGTACTCCCAGGTGACCACGTTGTGGTCGTTGGTGACGCGCACGCGCACGCGGTGGTTGTGCGCCTTGACGCGCGCCCAGACGAGTTCCTGCGCGTATTCGAAAGTCTTGATGGTGTCCGCCGTGAAGCCGACGCCTATGAAGGCCTTGGTGTTGTAGAACAGCAGCAGGCCCGCTTCCGCACCGGCGGACAGTTCCAGCGTGATTTCCGCCACGCAGGCGCGGTCGCCCGCCTTGCAGACCATGGGTGGGCTGTCGATGGGCGAGCTGCCGGTTGCGGCCAACTGAAGGCCCGCGCCGGAGTAATCCAGGCGTCGCGTGTCGTGCGGCGTCTGCTCGCTGAAAGTCCACTGGATGCCGAATTTGTTGGTGCTGAAGTCATCCGACAAGTCAAAACCACTGGGGCCGGCCTTGCCGCCCGCGGGTTTGTGCAGCGGGCGCGACAGGTCGCCACCGGTGGCCAGCGGCCAGCCGTCGTCGGTCCACAGCATGGGTTCGAGCAAGGCTTGCCGACCCAGGGTGCGGAAGCCGTTTTCGTAGCCGTGATAAATCATCCACCAGTCGCCGGCGGGACCTTCGACAAACGTGGCATGGCCACGCGACCACCATGGTTCGGCGGCCGACCAGGTGCGCACGATGGGGTTGTGCGGACAGTTTTGCCACGGCCCGTGGACCGACCGGGAACGCGCCACGATGACCATGTGGCTGGTCGGCGGACCGGCCGTGCCACCCACGGCGCTGACCAGATAAAACCAGCCGTCGCGGCGCAGCAGCTTGGGGCCTTCCGGGGCAAAATCCTCGACCACCCAGTCCGGCGCATAGTGCCACGGCGTGTAGGCGTGTTTGAGCTTGCCGACCGTGGCCAGGCCGTCGTCGGTCAGGCCGATCATGCGGATGCCGTTGACGAACAGGTAGCGTTTGCCGTCTTCGCCGACGATGTGCCCGGGATCGATGCAACCGGTGAGCTTGAGGTCCACCGGCCGGCTCCACGGACCGCGCGGATCCTTGGCGTGGATCACGCAGATCGTGGAATTGGCGCCGGGCGGAAACACCGGCAGGTAGATGTAGAAGCGGTCCTTGTACTTGCACAGCGTGGGCGACCACACACTGCCGATGGGGTCGTGCAGGGCGGTGGCGACGGGTGCCCAGTTGACCAGATCGGTGGAATGCCAGATGACCAGTCCGGGCGAAGCCTCGAACGACGAGAACGTCATGTAGTAGTTATCGCCGTCCTTGAGCACGCTGGGATCGGGATGATCGCCGGCCACGACAGGGTTGCGGTAGGTGCCATCGCCCAGGTCGGCCTTGCGCTGGCCGTCGACGCCGATGCCCCAATGCGGATCGGCACCGCTGCAGGCGTGATGCGGTGCCGCGCGGGCGGTTTTTGCCAAGGGGGCGGCCACCGCACCGGTGGCGATCGCCTTGAACAGGGTTCTGCGGGTCAGGTCGGGCATCGGCGTGTCTCGTGAGCGATAGCCGGCTCACTATATGCACGGATGGCGTGGCGAAAACAGCGTGCGGATGATGTGTGGAAGCGCCGTGCAAAAAAACGTCATCCCGAATCAGCGATTTCGCAATCGTCCGTGGTGCGGCGCTGATGGAGGCGGAGGGGATGGTTTTTTCGTTCATGGGTGTGGTTTTCCGGGTGGAGGATTCAAAAGCCTTCAAGCACCAGCTTGCCGATGGCCTTGCCGCTTTCGAGCAGGGCATGGGCTTTTTTGAGGTTGTCGGCGCGGATGGGCGACCAGGTTTGCGCGAGCGTCGAGCGGATTTTTTTCTGCTCCGTCAGGTTCGCCACCTCGTTCAATATCCGGCCTTGTTCGGCCATGTCGGCGGTCGCGAACATCGAGCGCGTGAACATCAGCTCCCAATGGACCGAAATGGATTTGGACTTGAAGGGATTGACCACGAAGGCCTCCGGATCGTCGATCAGGCCGAACCGGCCCTGCGGCGCCAACAGTTGGGCAATCTGGTCCGCGTGACGGTCGGTATGCGTCGTGGAGAAAACGAACGCGGGCGCGCCGATGCCGAGTTTTGCCACTTCGTCGGCCAGCGGTCGGGAGTGATCCACGACATGGTGTGCGCCCAGATCCAGTGCCCACTGTCGTGTTTCGGGCCGGGACGCGGTCGCGATCACGGTCAGGTCGGTCAGCGCGCGGACCAGCTGGATGGCGATGGAGCCGACGCCGCCGGCGCCGCCCACGATGACGATGGCATGGGCCGCGCCCGGAACCGGCCGGGTGATCATCAGCCGATCGAACAACATTTCCCACGCGGTAAGTGCCGTCAGGGGCAACGCCGCGGCTTCGGCCCAGGTAAGCGTCGTCGGCTTGCGCCCGACGATGCGCTCGTCGACCAGGTGATATTCGCTGTTGGCGCCGGCCCGGCCGAGCGAGCCGGCGTAAAACACCTCGTCGCCCGGCCGGAAAAGGGTGACCTTTTCACCGACGGCGACCACTTGTCCGGCGACATCCCAGCCAAGCACTTTCCACTGGCCGGGATCGGCCGACACGCGCTGGCGGATTTTGTAATCCACCGGATTGACGGAAATGGCCTTCACGGCAACCAGCAGGTCGTGCCCGCTGGCCGTGGGGGTTTCCAGATGGATGTCGACCAGGGCGTCCCCCCGTTCGAGCGGGCCGGCTGTCTGGTATCCGACGGCTTTCATTGCGATGTGCTCCTGCTGATGACGATGGAGCAGATGCTAAGCTGACAGGCAAATGCGTTGCTACGCACAACAAAAGCCCATAGTTACCCAAAGGATACTGTCATGGCCAAGGCTCGCCATTCGCGGTTCGACTGCCATCCGGGCTGTTCGGTGGAAGCGGCAATCAGCTTGATCGACGGCAAATGGAAGTGCGTCGTGCTGTTTCATTTGACCGGAAAGACCATGCGGTTCAATGAAATACGGCGCCAGATGCCCGAGGTCACCCAGCGGGTCCTGACCCGGCAATTGCGCGAGCTTGAGGAAGACGGGCTGATTCACCGCGAGGTTTATGCGCAGGTGCCGCCCAAGGTGGAATACAGCATGACCGAGCTGGGCAAAAGCCTGACGCCGATTCTGCGGGCGCTGAAAACCTGGGGCGACAAGAACATCGGCCGGTTCGGAAAGCCATCTGCGCAATATGAAGATGCCCGCGCGTGACCAGTGGTCACGCGGGCTGGCGGGCTGTCGCCAAGATGGCGTTTGGGCAGGCTGTTGGGGACGGTCATGCATGCGGTGCCGTGCAAAAACGTCACTCGAAACCGCCGATTTCACAATTGTTCGTGGCGCGGCGGGCAGCTTAGTTTCCTGATGAGGGGTATAACGGTGGAGGCCGTGCCTGCATGGCGCGCTTGCGTCAGGAGTTCCCGCATGGGGCGATGTTGTCCCGGTGAGCGGGCGGTTTTTCATTGAGGGGGTCGCATGACCGCAACCACGTTGTCTCGTTCGCTTTTCGCCTCGTCGGCATTTGCCGTTGCTGCTTGCCTGGCTTTCGGGTGTGTGGCGGCACCTGCACAAACCAGCCAGAAGACGTCCAGTCGGCCGTGGATGAACACGGCGCTCACGCCCGACCAGCGCGCCGATCTGGTGATCAAGCAGATGACCCTGGACGAGAAGATCCAGCTGGTCCATGGCACCGGCTGGGGCGTGCTGATTCCGGGTTCGGTGATTCCCGAGGGCACGAATTTCGGCGCCGGATACGTGCCGGGCATCAAGCGGCTGGGCATTCCCGCCATCAATCAGGCCGACTCGGCCGTTGGCGTGCGCATGGCGGCGTATCAAAGTCGTTACGCGACGCTGCTGCCGTCCACCATTGGCGCCGCGGCCAGCTGGAACCCCAAGGCGGCGTTCCTGTACGGCGCGGTGATCGGGCGCGAGTTGCGCGACCAGGGTTTCAACATGTCGATCGGCGGCGGTATCGATATCACGCGTGAACCGCGCGACGGGCGCACGTTTGAGTACGCCGGTGAAGACCCGCTGCTGGCCGGCACCATGACCGGCAACCTCATCAAGGGCGTGCAGTCGCAGCACGTCATGGGCGACATCAAGCATTACGCCTTCAACGACCAGGAAACCGGGCGCATGGTGTATGACGCGCACATCGGCAAGCGCGCGGCGCACGAAAGCGATTTGCTGGCTTTCCGCATCGCCATCGACATCGGCCATCCTGCCGGCGTGATGTGCGCGTACAACCTGGTCAACGGCGATCACGCCTGCGAAAGCAAGTGGCTGCTGGACGACGTGCTGAAGAAGGATTTCGGTTTCAAGGGTTTCGTGCTGTCCGACTGGGAAGGCACGCATTCCACGGTCAAGGCGGCGCTGGCCGGGCTGGACATGGAAATGCCCGGTGACAAATATTTCGGCAAGGCGCTGAAACAGGCGGTCGAGGACGGCAAGGTGCCGATGGCGCGGCTGGACGACATGGACCACCGCATCCTGCGCAGCATGTTCGCCAACGGCGTGATCGACCATCCGCCGATGCCGCGCCGCGTGGTCAATCCGTTCCGTGGCCGGCGCGATGCGCAGCACATCGCTGAGCAAAGCATCGTGCTGCTGAAAAATGCCGGGCAGGTGTTGCCGCTGGATGCCGCCACGGTCAAATCCATCGCCTTGATCGGCTCGCATGCCGACGTGGGCGTGTTGTCTGGCGGCGGCTCGGCGCAGGTGGATGCGCCCGGGGGCAATGCCGCCGACCCGCATGCCGGTGGCGCGCGCTGGGGCGAGACGGTGTATTTCCCGTCGTCACCGCTGCGCTATATCCGCCGCCATGCGCCCAAGGCCAAGGTGGCGTTCGACGCGGGAACCGATGTCGCCAAGGCCGTGGCACTGGCGAAGCAATCGCAGGTGGCCATCGTGTTCGTCCACCAGCCGATGCATGAAGGCATGGACCGGGCCACGCTGGCGCTGCCGGACAATCAGGACGCGCTGGTCAAGGCGATCGCGGCGGCCAATCCGCATACCGTCGTGGTGCTGGAAAACGGCGGCCCGGTGACGATGCCGTGGGCCGATCAGGTCGAGGGCATTGTCGAGGCCTGGTATCCGGGCATTGGCGGCGCGCAGGCGCTGGCCAATTTGCTGTTCGGCACGGTCGATTTTTCGGCCAAGTTGCCGGTCACGTTCCCGCGCAGTGACAGCCAGTTGCCGCATCCCGAGGTGACCGGCCTGAACTTGAAACTGGCCAAGCAGGCCGACGGCAGCCAGTCGCGTCCGCCGTTCGATGTCGACTACGCCACGGCCGGCGCGCGCGTGGGTTACAAGTGGTTCGAGTCGAAGCATTTGAAGCCGCTGTTTCCGTTCGGCTTCGGCCTGTCGTACACGCACTACGCGTACTCGAATCTGTCGGTGGACAAGGCCGGCAAGACGGCCACTTTGACCATCGTCAACACCGGCAAGCGCGCCGGCACCGAGATTGCGCAGGTGTATGTCGTGTTGCCCAGGGTGGCCGGTGAAAACTACAAGCACCTGATCGGCTTCAAGCGCGTGGCCTTGGCGCCGGGCCAGTCGAAAACCGTCACGATCGCGCTCAATGCCTTGAGCCAGTCGGTCTACGACGTACGGCAGCATCGCCTGGTGCGTCTGCCCGGAACCTACACCGTTTACGCCGGCCCGTCGTCGGCCACGACGCCGTTGCGGGCCAGCTTCACGCTGGCGAACTAGTTTTTCCTCATGCATCCCGCATGGACGCGGGATGATCTTTTTGAACGGGGAAACGTGAACATGCTGGCAAGTCTGACAAGCATTGTGCTGGCCGTGGCGATGGCCATGTCGGGGTCGCCGGCCACGACGGCAAGCCGGTCCGCGAAGGCGACCGCCGCGCGCACGACGGTCATCGATTTGTGGCCGGGCTCGCCGCCGGCGGGCAGCGGCAAGGGGCCGTCCGTGCCCGAGCACGTCATCGACAAGACGCCGACCAGCGCCGGCTTGCTCAAGGACATCGCCACGCCGCGCATCAAGGTGTGGCATCCGGCGCATCCCGATGGCACGGCCGTGCTGGTCATCGGCGGCGGTGGCTATACCGTGATCGCCATGGCGCAGGAATCCCTGCCGCTGGCGCATTGGCTGTTGCGCCGCGGCGTGACGCCGGTGGTGCTTTATTACCGCTTGCCCAGTGATGGCTGGGCGCCAGTGGCGCCGTTTCAGGATGCGCAGCGCGCGATGCGCCTGTTGCGCCAACATGCCAAGGCCTGGCACATTGATCCGCGGCACATCGGCGTGGTGGGATTTTCCGCCGGCGGCAATCTGGCCGGGATCACGGCGACGCGCTGCCGGCACGATTTTTATGCGCCCGTGGACAAGGCCGATCGGTTTTCCGCGTGCCCCGATTTTGTCGGCCTGATCTATCCGGTCACGTCGCTGGCCGATGACCACTCCGGCACGCGGGCCCAACTGGCGACGCAGAAAAACGCCGTGGCCGCCTACAGCGTGCAAAAGCACGTGGATGCGCGCACGCCGCCGATGTTCATCGTGCAGGCGGAGAATGATCCGGTGGTCAATGTGGATGACAGCCTGGCGTTGTTTCGCGTGCTGCATCAATACGGCGTGCCGGCCGAGTTGCATTTGTTTGCCCGTGGCAAACACGGTTTTGGTCTGGGACGACCGGGTACGCGCAGCGTGCAGTGGCCACGGCTTTTTGCCGGCTGGATGACGCAGCATGGATGGCTGCCGCCGACTCGTCCGGCGCCGGCGCGATCCACGCCGTGAGCACGTTTCAGCTGCGCTGGAACGACGGTTTGTTGCACTTTGCGGGGCGCGGAAGCCATGATGGTTTTCGCATCCGGACATGATGGGAGACGCATGATGTTTCGATGGTTTGTCGGTGCCGCCTGTGTCTTGTCGGGTGGCTTGCTGATGCTGCCGGCGATGGCGGCACAAAATGTTGCGACGCCCGTGGTGACGGTGCGCGCGGGCCAGTTGTCGGGCGTGCATGATCCGGCCAGCGGGCTGGACGAGTTCAAGGGCGTCGCCTATGCGGCGCCGCCGGTCGGCGCGCTGCGCTGGAAGCCGCCGCAGCCGGTGAAGCCGTGGCAAGGCGTGCGCAAGGCCGACCGTTTCGGGCCGCGCTGCATGCAGCGGTCGATCTACGGCGACATGGTGTTCCGCTCCAACGGCATGAGCGAGGATTGCCTGTATCTCAACGTCTGGACGCCGGCGTTGCAGGCGGGCAAAAAGCTGCCGGTGCTGGTGTATTTCTACGGTGGCGGGTTCATGGCCGGCGACGGCTCGGAGCCGCGCTACGACGGTGCCAGTCTGGCGCAAAAGGGCATCGTCACCGTCACGGTCAACTACCGGCTGGGCGTGTTCGGTTTTCTGGCGCTGCCGGCCTTGGCGGCAGAGTCGTCCCACCACGCCTCCGGCAATTACGGCCTGCTCGACCAGGCGGCCGCGTTGCGTTGGGTGCATCGAAATATCGCGGCTTTCGGTGGCAACCCGAACGAGGTCACCATCGGCGGCGAGTCGGCCGGTTCCATGTCGGTATCGGCTTTGCTGGCTTCGCCCTTGTCGAAAGGCCTTATGCAGCGCGCCATCGGCGAGAGCGGCGCCGTGCTCGGCAATCTTGCACCGCGTCCGCTGGCCTTGGCCGAGAAGCAGGGCGAGGCGTTCGAGGAACATGTCGGCGCGGATTCGCTGGCGCAATTGCGCGCCATGCCCGCCGGCAAACTGCTTGCCGCCAGTGGCGACAAGGGCGTGGGCATGTTCGTGCCCGACATCGACGGCTATTTCCTGCCACGCTCGCCGGAGATGATTTATCGCGCGGGCGACCAGGCGCACGTGCCGCTGCTGGTGGGATCAAATTCGCAGGAAGGCGATTACCCGTCGCTGCTGCAAGGCAAACCGCCAACGCCGGCCAATTACCGGGCGGCCGTGGCAAAGCAGTTCGGCAAGCAGGCCGCGCAGGTGTTGCGGCTGTATCCGGGGCAGACCGAGGCCGAGGTGAAGGCGTCGGGCCGGGCGCTGTCCGGGGACGAGTTCATCGCCTTTGCCACCTGGCAATGGATGCATTTGCAGCGCCAGACTGGCCACGCGCCGGTGTATTACTACTATTTCACCAAGGCCCGCCCGGCCACGCGTGATGGCAAGACCGGCCCCGGTACGGGCGCGGTGCACAGTGGCGAGATCGAATATGCGCTGGGCAACCTGTCGGGCAATCACGTGTATGCGTGGACGGCGGCCGACCGCAGGGTGTCGGCCACGATGGAAGGCTATTTCGCCAACTTCATCAAGACCGGCAGTCCGGACGGTCCTGGTTTGCCGCACTGGCCGGCCACGGCGGCCAGTGACGGCGGTTTGCTGCGTCAGGTGATCGGCGTCGACACGCACACGAAGGTCGATCGCTCAGCACCGCGCTACGAGTTTCTGGCACATCATTTCAAGCAAAGCTGGATGCATTGAAGCGCACCCGCCAGCGTGCGGCCGTCCAGATGAAAAACGCCCTGCCGGGCAATCCCCGGCAGGGCGTTTTGTCATGCCTGCGTGCCGACCGGTTGCTACGGCGTGGTCGTGCAGGGCAGGGTGTGATCCACGTTGGTGCCCAGCGAGACGTTGGATACGGAGATGGCATCGTGCGTGGTCGCTTGCAGGCGGAAGGGCACGGTGATGTGTTTCATGTCCGCACCGGCATGCTGGAAGCATTTGAGGGGGATGCCCACGCGCATCCACTTGCCTTTCGGCAGGCTGGCCAGCGCCTTGCCGACCACGATGCGGGCCGTTTGCTGCTTGCCGTATTGCATGCCCAGCGTGATCCGGCCCGGAGCAAGGGTGTCGATTTTCAGGGTGGCGATCAGGAGCACATTGCCGTTGGTTTGCCGGGACAGATCCTGCGGCTTGTCCGCGTGCAGCTCGACGGCGGCGGGGCCCGACCAGGCCAGATGCCGTGCGCCTTCCTGACGCTGGTAGTCCTCTGCAGTCACCTTCAGGCTGCCGTCGCCGGTCGCGGCCGGCAGTGCCGTGACTTTCACAGGGGTCGCGTTGCCGCCGGACGTCAATTGCACGGAGATGCCGGGCGTCGCGGCGCCGTGTTGCAGATACACGCCTGGCGCGGCCACATTGGCGGGCAGGCCGGAGTCTTCGGGCAACGTGCCGATGTCGCCGTTGTCTTCGTAGGTGAGGCCGTAGCCATAGGGAAACTGCGGATGATAATTTTTCTGGCCCACATTGAGCGGCGTCTGCACGGCCGTGCGCGGCCACGAGAAGGCCAGCTTGCCGTGGAAATCGTATTGCACCTTGCCATCGGCCTTGCGCAACAGCACGTCGGCCACGCCTTCGCCCTCGCTGCCAGGCAGCCAGGCGGCGACGAAGGCGTTGGAGGCGTTGATCTCGGGGTTCACCCACAGCGGACGTCCGGACAGGAACACCGACACCACCGGGATGCCCTTGGCGCGCAGGCGCTTGATGAGTTCGAGATCGGTCGTGTCGCCGGGGGAGAATGCCAGGTCGGGAATGTCACCCTGGAATTCGGCGTAGGGATTTTCGCCGTAGACGACGATCGCCACATCCGGCTTGTGCTTGTAGCTGCCGTCCACCGACAGCTCGGCACTGCCGCCGGCCGCCTGCACCTGCTTTTGGATGCCGGCCCAGATCGAGGTGGCGTTGGGGAAGTCGGCGTTGGTGGTGCCGGTGCCCTGCCAGGTCAGCGTCCAGCCGCCGGATTGCCGGGGGATGCTGTTGGCGCTGTTGCCTGCCACCAGGATGTGCTCCCTGGGGTTGATCGGCAGCAGATGGTTTGCGTTTTTCAGCAGCACCAGCGATTCGCGCACCGCGCGCCGTGCCAGCGCCCGGTGCGCCGGACTGCCGATGAGCTTGAACTTGCCGCCCAGCGGTTGCTGCGACGGGGCGCCCTGGTCAAACAGTCCCAGCCGGAATTTCACGCGCAGGATGCGTGCCACCGCGTCGTCGAGCCGGGACATCGGAATCACGCCCGATTGCACTTCCTTGAGCGTGTTTTCGTACAACCCCTTCCAGCTGTCCGGAGCCATGTACATGTCCAGGCCGGCGTTGATGGCCTGCGGGCAATCCGTATCGGTGCAGCCCGGTATCTGGCCGTGGCTGTTCCAGTCGCTGACCACGAAGCCCTGGAAATCCATGCGGCCTTTCAGCACGCCGGTGATCAGACCCTTGTTGCCGGTCATCTTCTCGCCGTTCCAGCTGGAGAAGGAGGTCATCACAGTCTGCGTGCCAGCATCGACCGCGGGCGGATAGCCGGCACCGGCGATGTCACGCAGCTGTTGCTCGCTGACTTCGGCGTCGCCCTGGTCGTGGCCGTCCTTGGTCGAGCCGTCGCCCAGGTAGTGCTTGGCGCTGGCGATGACGTGCGAGCTGTCCAGGAACTGCGGTGTATTGGGCTTGCCTTGCAAGCCTTCGATGGCTGCCGGGGCGTATTCGGCGACCAGTTTCGGGTTTTCGGAATAGCCTTCGTAGGTGCGGCCCCAACGGTCGTCCTGGGGTACCGTCAGCGCGGGTGCGAAGTCCCAATCCACGCCGACCGCACGTGATTCCTCGGCGGTCGCCGCCTCGATCTCGCGTACCAGATCGGGATCGCGCGTGGCGCCCAGCGCGGAGTTCTGCGGAAAAATGGTGGCACCGACCACGTCGTTGGCACCATGCACGGCGTCGAAGCCGAACAGCACGGGAATGCCTGCGCCACCGTGGCTGGTGTCCACCGATGCGCGGTAGAAGGCATCGGACAGTTTCAGCCATTGGGCGGGAGTGGCGACCTTGCCGCCGCCGGGCTTGGAATTGCCGCCAGCGAGGATGGAACCGAGATGGTATTGGCGCACTTCTTCGGGCGTGACGCTGTTGATGTCGGCCTGGATTACCTGGCCAACCTTTTCCGGCAAGGTCATTTTTGCCATCAACGCCTGGACCCGGTGTTCGAGTTTCGGATCGGGGGGCAGCGGCCAGTGGGCCTTCGGCCACAGCGCCGGATGCACCGCGGTGCTGGCGTGTGCGGGTTGCGCGGGTGCCGCGAGATGCGGAGTATTTGTAGCGCTAACATCGTGGTGGCCGGAATGATCGGCATGGCTGCAACCGGTCCCGAGGGCGGCGACGGAAAGAGCGGCGATCAATGTCATGCCGCAGCGTGGCAGGTGCGTGTCGTGCAAGGTGAATTTCATGGGAATTCCTCTTCAGGTCGATGACTGGGGGAATGCTGATGGCTTGAACAGCAATGCCCGGATGCAGGGCAGGCGTGTCGGCGTGTTGTCTGTCTCACCTCGTTTCATGGTTGGGCCGTCTTGCTCGCGAATTGCGCGGCGGAGCCGTGGACTGGCGCAGCCGCAGCGCAAACGGCATCACGACCTTTTCGCTCTTGTGGCCCTTGTGCTTGATGCCGCGCAGCAGCTCCTGGGTGACGATGCGGCCCATTTCCTCGCTGGGTTGCGAGACGGTGGTCAGAAGCGGCCAGACTTGCCGTGACAAGGGCGTGTCGTCGAAGCCGCACACGGAGATGTCGTCGGGCACCCGCAGGCCGTTTTCGGCGGCGGCCCACAATACGCCCGCGGCGGTGTCGTCGTTGCCGGCGAAGATGGCGGTGGGACGCGACTTGTGGGTGAACAGCCGGTGGGCGGCGGCGACGCCGGAATCGAACGAGAATTGACCGGCCGCCACCAGTGACGGATCGAAATTCAGGCCGGCCTGCTCCAGGCCGTCACGATAGCCGGCCAGTCGCCAGGCACTGGCGCCATGGGTCGACGGACCGGAAATGTGCGCGATGCAGCGATGGCCGAGCGTCACCAGATGGTGAACCATGGCGCAGGCGGCGGAGCGTTCGTCCATGGCGATGCTGACGCCGTCGGCGACATCCGGATCCTTGGGCGAGATGCAGGCAAACGGCATCTCGTGCTTTCGCAGCAAATGCAGCAAGGGCGGGTAATCGCAGATGGGCGGCGTCAGCACCATGCCGTCGGGACGGGACTGCAACACGAAAGACTCGACCTGCTTGAGAAAATCCAGCGCCTCGAAGGAAAGCGGTCGCACCAGCATGCTGTAGCGCTGAGCGTCGCAGGCTTCCAGCACGCCGTTTTGCACTTCCGTCACGTAGTTCGGAGAAGGGTTGTCGTACAGCAGGGCGATCAGAAAGGAACGGTGGCTGGCCAAGCTGCGCGCGGACTGGTTGGGCTGGTAATCCAGCCCCTGCAGGCCTTCCAGAACGCGCGCGCGCATGGCGTCGCTGACATTGGGTTCGTCGTTCAGGACACGCGATACGGTTTTTGCCGATACCCCGATGGCACGTGCGACATCTTCAATCCGTGGCTTCACATCCTCTCCTTCAAACAGGTGGCGGCCATCGGGCCGGGCCCGGTTCGGTCAGCGGCCGATGTCGCGCAGGCGTTTGCCTGCCATCAGCTTGCGTTCGATCTGTTCCAGCGTGACGCCACGTGTCTCCGGCACCAGCGCAAAGGTGACAATCAGGAAGATCACGTTGAGCGCCGCATACAGCCAGAACGTGCCGGCATGGCCGACCGTGTTGAGCAGTGTGAGGAAGGTGGCGCCGACGATCATGTTGGCCACCCAATTGGTGACCGTGGAGCAGGCGATGCCGAAATCGCGCCCCTTGAGCGGTTGCACTTCCGAGCACAGCGTCCAGATCAGCGGGCCGGCGGACATGGCGAAACCGGTGATGAAAACCAGCAGCATGACCACGGTGAACACTTGCTGGGCGTGGGTCAGCACACCCAGGTGCATCATGTAGCCGACGATGGCCAGGCCTGCGGCCATCACGCCGAAACCGGTGTACAGGATGGGCTTGCGGCCCAGACGGTCGACCAGTCCGATGGCGATGAACGTGGCCAGCACGTTGATCAGGCCGACCAGGGCGGTGAACCACATCTGTTCGGTGGGCGCGTAGCCCATGTCCTGGAAAATGCGTGGCGCGTAGTACATCACCACATTCATGCCGGTGAACTGCTGCACCAGCTGCAGCACGATGCCCAGGCCCACCGAGCGGCGAAAATGGCGGTTGTGCAGAAACATGTCCCAGCCGCGCTGGGGAATGCGCAATTGTTCCTCGATGTCGGCCAGCTCGCGGCGCACCACGTCCAGGCTGCCGCGCACGCGCATCAGCACGTGGTGCGCCTCGTCCTTGCGGCCACGCATCATCAGCCAGCGCGGACTGTCCGGCAAAAACACGATGCCGAGCAAAAACAGTGCGCCGGGGATGGTGATCACGCCCAGCATCCAGCGCCAATGGCCGCCGTAGCTGAAAGCCGTGTCGGACAGGAAGGCGACCAGGATGCCGATGGTGATCATCAACTGGTAGCTGGAAATCATGGCGCCGCGGTTTTTCCCGGGCGCGATCTCGGCCAGATACAGTGGCGCGGTGAAAGTCAGCACGCCGATGGCCAGGCCCAGCACCACGCGCGAGGCCATGAGTGCACCGACCGACGGCGACAACGCGCTGCCGATGGCGCCGATCACGAACACGACGCCGCCCAGCAGCAACATTTTTTTGCGCCCCCACGCCGACGACATGGGGCCGGCGGCGAAGGCGCCGATGGCGGCACCGGCCATCATTGAGCTGACCACGGCCTCGAGAGCGCGGTCGGTGACGTTGAAGTCGGTTTCGATGAAGTGTTCCGCGCCCGAAATGACGCCGATGTCGAGGCCGAACATCAAGCCGGCCAGCGCGGCCAGAATGGCGATGACCACGGTGGCGGCGCGTGCGCGGCTGGCGGTGGTGGCAACGGGATGGGTCATGTCAGTCCCGGGCGAGCCGGAATGGGCGGCAGACATGTGCTTGGGCAGGGCGGTTGGGGGCGAGGTGTCCAAAGGCAGTTCCGTGGTGGTTGACGGGTTGGCGACAAAGGGCAAACCGGTCGAATCGAAGACAGGATGAGTCGATCAGGTGCGGGACAGTCGATGACGGCTGTCCCGCACCCGAGGCTTACGGTTGTGCGATGTGCACGCTGGCTTGCACAGGCAGATGGGCCGACGAATCGCCCACGAGGATGCGGTAGTCGCCGGAAGCGACCTGCCATGCATGCGTGTGTGCGTTCCAGGTGGCAAAGGCGTGTGCCGGCACGATGAAGCTCACGTGCCGCGTCTGTCCCGGTTGCACGTACACCTTGCGGAAACCGCGCAATTGCCTTGGCGGTTCGCCGGTGGCAGCGGGATCGCCGACGTACAGCTGGGCCACCTCGGCACCGCCGCGCGAGCCGGTGTTGGTCACGTCGACGCTCACCTTCACTTCGCCGCTTGGCGTGATCGTGTTCGGCGACACCGTCAGGTGGCTGAACTTGAACGTGGTGTAGGACAGCCCGTAGCCGAACGGGAACAGCGGCTTGACGTGCCTGGCGTCATACCATTTGTAGCCGACTTCCAGCGCCTCGGAGTACGTGGTCTTGCCATTGGCGCCGGGCCAGCGTTGTTCCGTGGATGTGGGCCCGTCGGCGAGGCTGCGCGGGAAGGTCACCGGCAATTTGCCGGACGGATTGACGTCGCCGAACAGCACCGAGGCGATGGCCTTGCCGTCTTCCTGGCCGGGATACCACGCCTCGATCACGCCCTTGACCTGGTCCAGCCACGGCATGGTCACGGCCGAGCCGGAGTTGATCACCACGATGGTGTCGGGATTGGCCTTGGCCACGGCGGCGATCAGGCGGTTTTCGTCGTCGGGCAGGCTGATGCTGGTGAGATCGGCGCCTTCGGTTTCGAATTTGCTGACAAACACCACCGCCACGTCGGCCGCTTTGGCCGTCTTTACGGCTTGTTGCAGCAGCGCCTTCTGGCGTGGCCAGGTGTCGCCCGGCACCGGTACTTTCCAACCCAGGCGCAGGCTGGGCTTGAGAATGCCCAGCAGGCCGGGGTTGCCCGGAGCGTAGTACTCCAGCTCGATCTTCACCGGATGATTCGCCGCCAGCGTGATGGCGCCCGTCTTGGACGAGTCGGAGAACGGTTCGCGCGCGATGACCAGCTTGCCGTCCACGTACAGGTGGGCGCGACCGGCACTGGTCAGCGCAAACGTGTACTTGCCCGAAACCGGTGGCCGCAGGGTGCCGGAGAACTTGGCCGACCACTTGCCCGGCGTGAGCTGCCGGGCCGGCGAGCGGCCCCACATCTGGTAATGGACGAACGGCACTGTGCGCGTGACGGCCGGCGAGCCGGTCAGGTCCGAATTGGCATACAGCTGTTCGGTCAGGCCGTGGCCCTGGCCGGATGCCGGCGTGAGGTAGCGGGTCGGCACCATGGGCGGCGCGGCGGTCGGCACGTTGCCCTGCGCGTAGTGGATGCTGATCTTGCCGCCGACGCGCTGGCTGATGCCGGCCAAGGGCGACACGATGGCGTCGGCGTTCACGCGGGCCGAGCCGCCACCCGCCGTCAGCGCGCTGTCGCCGGCGCCCACGCCGATCAAGGCGATGGAATGCACCTTGTTTGCCGACAGCGGCAGGACGTGGTCGGCGTTTTTCAGCAATACCGCACTGGCCGCGGCGATTTTCTCGGCTGTCCTGGCGTGGGCCGGCGTGGTTACCACGGAATGGGTGTTGCCTGTCGGCGCGTGCGTGAACAGGTGGAAGCGGAACATTTCGGCCAGGATCGGACGCAGCAGGTTGTCGATCGTGGCCGTGTCGACCTTGCCGTCCTGCACGGCCTTTTTGAGTGCCGCGCCGTAATGGATGCCGGTGGGCATTTCGATGTTCAGCCCGGCCTTGGCGGCGGCAACGGTGGAATGGGTGCCGCCCCAGTCGGAAACGGCAAAGCCTTTGTAATGGAACTGGTTGCGCAGCACCTGCGTGAGCAGCAACGGGTCCTCGCAGGCGTCGGTGCCGTTGATGAAGGCGTACGAACACATGATCGAAGCCGGATGCGACTTGTCGATGAGGGTCTGGAAGGCCGGGAAGTACAGCTCCTGCATCGTGCGTTCGTCGATGTCGATGTTGTCCAGCGGCGTGTTGCGGTAGGTCTCCTGGTTGTACATGGCCCAGTGCTTGACCTCGGCCATCACGCCCTGGCTTTGCAGGCCGTTGATGTAGCCGGCGCCGATGTAGCCGTTGAGGAACGGATCTTCGCTGTAGGACTCGAAGGCGCGGCCCCAGCGCGGGTCACGCACGATGTTGATGGTCGGGCCAAGATCGACCATGACGCCCTTGCCCCATTGCTCGGCACCGACGACGGCACCGTATTGTTCGGCCAGTTTGGTATCCCAGGTGGCCGCCAGGGCGACCGGCGCCGGCAGCTGGGTGACACCAGTAAATCCGTCGCCGGCGCCAGCCGGGCCGTCCTGCAATGTCAACGACGGAATGCACAGCGAGGGGATGGCCGGCAGCTGGCCGGCATAGCCGGTGCGGCCGTCGCTCATGCCGTGCAATTGCGACAGTTTCTGGTCCAGCGTCATCTTGCCGAGTAGTTGCTCGACCCGCTGGGCGACGGGTTTTCTGGATGTGACCCACGGGCATTGCGCGGCCGTGGATGACGTTGTGGATGGAGTGGCTGCGAGGGCGGGTGCGCTGAGCATGGACGCCAGGGCGGCCACGCCAAACAGGGGAACCGTGCAGACGAGTCTGGACATCGTGATTGCCTCCAACTTCGAATGTGGCAATGGGCGGATGCCGACCACGCGCGTCGTGGATTCCCTTCGGCGATGGCGGGTTGCAGGTTGGCGTGCAGTACGCCGTGTGTCCCATGGACATGGCTTGCAACGGGGTCGGCGTGACAGGTGTCGCGGCGTGGTGGCGGCAATCGCCACCACGCCCCTGGCCATGCCGTTCCGCGCGTCGCCGTGGCGGTGCGCGGAACGGCCGGCAGGTTGAACACTAGAAGTTCATGCGGGCACCGACGAAGTAGTAGCGCTCCGACAGATTGGAGTACATCTTCTCGTTCGGCCACACCGCGTAGAACTCTTGCCGCTCGTTGGTCAGGTTTTGGCCCTGGGCGAAGACCTGGAAGTGCTTGTTGACCTTGTAGGTCACGCTTGCGGTCAGGTAGAACGTCGGCTTCTGGTACAGCTCGAACCCGTTGATGCCGGCGTAGTTGGACTGCACGGCGCGTTTGCTGCGGTAGTTGCCGCCCACGCGCACCTGCAACTTCGGCCCTTCGTACCACAGGACGACGTTGCCCTGTTCCTTCGAGTTGTCCTGGAACGGGATGTCGTTGCCGGCCATGTCCTTCTGCCCGGAGTTGCTGGGCGAGTAGGTGGCGTTGATGTCGAAGCCGGTGCGCGACAGGAAGCCCGGCAGGAAAGTCAGGCTCTGCTGGTAGTTGGCTTCGGCACCATGCAGCGTCTGGCCTACACCCTGGACCGGCTCGGAGACGTTGACGCAGCGACGCACCACGCCGTCCTGATCGGGAATGTTGCAGCTGATGACGCCGCTGTTCTCGATGAAGCTGGCCACGCGGATCTGGAACCAGGCCAGGCTGAATATGCTGTCGCGGCTCATGTACCACTCGAGCGAAGCGCCGTAATTGGTCGAACGCCACGGCTTGAGGTTCGGGTTGCCGCTGGAGCTGGCGGAGGTGATGGCCTCGACCGTCTTGCCGTTGGGCAGGGTCGTGATCTGATAGCCGGTCGAGACACCGCCGCCCCACTGGTTGAGCGACAACGGCATCATGTTTTTCGACTCGGCCAGTCGCAACACCAGCTTGGGTGTCAGGTTGATGGCCACGTTGACCGCCGGCAGGATGTCCAGATAGTGCCGGTTGGTATGCACCTTGCCGCCGTCATACGGTTCCAGACCGTAGGGGCGAACGGCGCCGGTCAAGTGCTGCGTCACGCCCAGGTTGGTGTTGATGATGCGCACGCCCAGGTTGCCGCGGAAGTCGTGGCCGGCGATCGAACCCTGGAAGTTGGCCTGGCCGTAGGCCGTGCGTTCCTTGAGCAGCACGTCCCAGCTGTCGGCCGGATCGAAGTCCTTGGCGGCGCGGCCGCCTTCTTCGGTGTCGTAGTACTTCCACGCGTCGCGCATGGCTCGCGGATCGATGGCCCAGCCGGTGAGGCCCGTGGTCTGGCCCGGATTGACCAGCTTGATCATGTTGTCGCTGACGAAGCTTGGCAACTGCGACAGCGGGCCCATCAACAGGTTGCCGCGGAAATAGCCGTACTGGTTGCTGGCCGTGCAGGCTCCGGCAACGCCACCGCCGTTCAGCACGATGTCCGACGTGGTCCAGCGGGCCTGGCAGCCCTGTGGATCGGTAGCGCCGTCGCCGCCGTACTGGTACGCGGTGAACACGTACGAATCCAGGCTGGCCGAACGGATCGAGCTGCGCAGGCCGAAATCGACGTTGAAATCGTCGTTGAAGTGGTAATGGCCGTCGGCACGCACGACGTTCATGCCCGCGCGCGCGTGGCTGCCGTTGCCGTAGGTGCTCTTGAACGCGTAGGTCGATTCCTGGCTGAGCTTCTGGTACACGTCCGCGGGCAGGGTGACGGTCGGGTTCTTGCCGGTCATGTCCGCGATCATGCCGAACGCGTATTGCGGGTAACCGTTCGGATTGAAGGCGTAGTTGCCGCCCATGTCGGCCGGATGCACGTAGATGGTCGGTGGCAGGGATACGCCGGGCTTGAGGGTGTTGGGCCAGCCGGCACCGTCGCTGTCGGCCAGATCCACGGACATGGTGTTCATCGTCTGCGTGGCCTGGGCGTGGACAAAGCGGAAGTCGCCGGTGAACGGACCGCCGTTGTCAAACTTCAAGTCGACGTTGTAGTTCTGCGAGATCGAATCGGTATCGGTGCCGCTGGTTTCCGGTTCAAGATCGCCGATTTCGATGTTGTACTTCTGGACGGTGTAGAAGTTCTGGTTCCAGTTGCCGGTCTGCTGGCCAACGTTGTTGTACTGGTTGGTGAGGATGGCGTTGGTTTCGGACGATTGCAGCGGCAGCGACGTCGGCGAGGTCTGGCTGACCGGCAGCGAGTAGATGCCGACGCTTTCCATGTACTGGATCTGGTGCGTGTAGAAGGCATCGGCTGTCAACGTGAACGCATCGCCCAGGGCGGCCTGGAAGGACGCATTCACGCCGGTGCGCTTGGGCTGCACGATCTGGTTGTAGGGCTTGAAACGGGGCGGGCTGTAGAACGCGCCGTTCGATTTGCCGTCACCGTTCACGTCGACCGCGCCGCCGCCCAGCGGCTTGATCTGCGAAGGCACTGGCGAGCCGCTCCAGCCGGTGAGGTAGCCCAGGCCGGGCGCCGTGGCCGAGCTGGAGTTCTCGCCTGCGATGATGCCGTTTTGTCCGGCCTGCCAGCCCTGACCACCGTAGCTGTGGATCAGGTTGGAGTAGCTGGCGCCGATCATGAAACCCCATTTGCCCTCGTCGTTGTAGCCGAACAACGCGTTGACGTCGGGCTTGGTCTTGCCGGCCTCCTGGCCGCGGCCGCCTTCCACGGTGCCCGAGAAGGTGTAGCCGAAGGGCAGATCCCATGGACGCCGCGTGCGCAGGTTGACCGTGCCCGAAATACCGGTGGTGAGCATGCTCGCCGTGGGCGACTTGAACACGTCGACGCCGCCGAACAGCGCGGATGGCAGCGACTCGTAATTGGGCTGGATGCCGTAGATGTTGTCCGGCGTGAGGAACGACTCGCCGTTGATCAGCGTCTGCACTTCAGGCAAGCCGCGGATGTTGATGCTGGTGCCTTCGCCGGCCTCGCGGTCGATCTGCACGCCGGTGATGCGTTGCAGCGAGTCGGCGATGGAAATGTCGGGCAACTGGCCGATGTTGATGGCGGTGATGCTGTCGGAAATGTTGGGAGCATACCGCTTCAACTGGATGGAATGCTCCTGTGATTTCACCAGGCCGGTCACCTGGACGGCTTGCAGGTTGACGGGGCTGCTTTTCTTGTTCTTGCTTTGACTGCTTTGAGGCGTTTGTTGCTGACTGTCTGCGGCAGTGGTCTGCGGACTCTGGTATGCCGCCGTGCTGCCGGTGGAAGCCGGTGTCGCCGGAGTGGCGGCGAGGGCGGCACCACTGAACATCAGTGCCGCGACGATACTGGCTGGTAAAGCGTTCTTGCGATAACTCATTGTGAAATCCCCACCAAAAAACTTATCGGAATTGGCAACGTTACCTTGCAAATTCGGGTGTTCCTGACAACGTTACCTCGCTTGAGCAGTCCTTTGCGTCAGTGCTTTTGCCTACAGTTGTGTCAACCCGTTCTGCGGGTGTGTGCTTGCTGTGCGTGACAGGCGTACAACCCCGGACCCACGATCGTGGAGGCGGGGTTCTTGCGGTGTACGTCTTGTCACCGGAGCATTTTTGCGTGCAATACGTGGCGAAACGGGCCAGCGAAAGGGCTGCAAAAACCGGTTGCGGCCTACGGGATCTTGATCGCCGTGCAAGCTTTGGTTGGCGAAAAAGTGTCGATAGCAACGCGGTGTCTGTGGCGCTTAATTTCCCAGGTCGAGCGACGTCTTCGTGCGTCCTCAATACTGAGATATCACCGCCTTGACAGCGCTGTCAAGTTTTAATTCCTCTTATGCCATATCTGCTTGTCGTGAGTCGCGCAGGCCGGCCGGTCTTGCCGAAACCGGTACCGCAGGCGCCCGGGAAAAGTGTGTTGAAAGCGTGTTGCAGCAAGGCTTCGCGCATTTTTTGCCGGATATGGCCGAACGCTATTGACGGGCATGAATGGCTTGGTTGGCGGCCGTTTTCGAAAGCCGTGCCGGGCGGGCAGGTAGTGGCAATCCGGCGGCGGTGGACAAGAAGAAACATTAGTCTCGACATCAAATTTCGCAATTGTGTGTGCGTGCCGGCATCACGCAAGCTGGCTCCGTCCGCGGTACGGATGAGGCTTGACGGCGAGGGGCTGTCACGACGTCGCAAGTGGTTGCCGCATGAGCCCGATCGGCCTGGTGCACTGGACTGGCACGCAGTGCCCGCGAACGATCCCGAGGGGTGAAATCATGGTGGTAGTGAAAAGTAGTGCCCGTTTGTTTCGTGTGATGGCATCGCCGTTGAGCGTGGCCCTTGCTCTGGCGCTGGCCTGCGATCCTGTCGGGGCGCACGCGCAATCAACGCATGCCGCAGGTATGACTTCGACCAGTGGCAGACAGGCAACATCCAAAAACGGTCAAAAGCGGAAAGCTTCCAAGGGCAAGCAAAAGGCGACCAAGCTGGAAGCCGTGCAGGTGGTCGGCCTGCGCGCCAGCATGGAGTCGGCCATCCAGATCAAGCGCAATGCCGACCAGATCGTCGACTCGATCGTGGCCGAAAACATCGGCAAGCTGCCCGATGCCAATGTCGCGGCCGCACTGCAACGCATTTCGGGCATCCAGATCAGCCGCAATTACGGCGAAGGCAGCTCGATCGCCATCCGTGGCCTGACCGAGGTGCGCACCGAGCTCAACGGCCGCGACGCCTTCACGGCCAATGGCGGTCGCGCGCTGAGCCTGGAAGATATTCCTTCCGAGCTGCTGGCGGGCATCGACGTGTACAAGAATCCGTCGGCCAAGATCATCGAAGGCGGGCTTGGCGGCACGGTCAATTTGCGCACGCACATGCCGTTCGATTTCAAAGGCCAGAAGTTCGCGCTGACCGGCGAGTACGACTATTTCGACATCGCCCGCAAGACCAAGCCCTCGGCGTCGATGCTGTACAGCAACCGCTGGGACACGAGCTTGGGCCAGTTCGGTTTTCTGGTGGATGTGGCCTACCAGAAGCACGCGTTCGGACAGAACGAGATTGCCACCCAGCCATTCTTCAAGGTCAACCAGAGCCTGCCGGGCAAGGCGGGGCAGACGCTGTACGTGCCGCATGGCGGCGGCGTGGACGAGACGCAGGGCAACCGGCGGCGTCTGGGCACGGTGGTGGCACTGCAGTGGCGGCCCAGCGACAACGTCGAGTTGTACGCACAGGCGTTCCGTTCCGACTACCAGTTTCATTGGAACGACTACTCGTATTTTGCCTACACCGGCGACAGCGACATCCGGCTGGATACCAGCAAGCCCTACAGCTTTGCGCCCGACGGCACATTCATCAGCGGTACGTTCAACGGCACGGGTGACGGTAGCGGCGGCTATACCGACGGCATTGGCGTGGATTCCAACAGCAGCCTCACCACGCGCCATTCGGTCACCACCAACTTTGCCTTGGGCGGCAAGTGGAATGCCACCGACAATCTGTTGCTGACGACCGACTTTCAGTACATCAAGGCCAAGAGCGACACGCTGCGTTACATCCTCAACACGCATGCCACCACCCCGTATCTATATCAGGACATCAGCGGCGGCTTGCCGGTGTTGAACGCGCCGAGCGGTTATCTGACCGATCCGGACAACAACATCTTCGGTTATCAGATGGATGACATGACGCACTCCACGGGGCGCGAGTTTGCCTGGCGTGCCGATGGCGAATATGCCTTGGGCGGCAAGTTTTTCCATTCGTTGTCGTTTGGCGTGCGCACCACCAACCGCAAGGCGCTGACCGAGGATTCGGGTTACCGCTGGCAGGGTATTTACCAGCCGTTGTCGGCGTATGGCGATTCTTCGTGGGTGATCAAGCCTTACGGCGACCATTTTTTCCACGGCAATGCTGACGTGTTCGGCGAAACGCTTGCGCCCAACCCGGCGTTGCTCTACCACTACGCCCAGTCGTACGCAATGTTCGGCGGTACCGATTCGCTCAAGGGCGGTGACTATCAGTACCCGGACAGTGGCGTGAATCATCAGGGGCAGAAGACGTATGCCGTGTACGGTTTGGCGTATTTCGGCACCTATCTGGGCAACATGCTGGTCAACGGCAACATCGGCCTGCGTGCCGTGCGCACCGATGTCAGCAGTGACGGCGCCATGCTCAATTCGGCGGGAGCTACGGTGCCGCTGGATGTCGACAGTGCCTACAACTCGTATCTGCCCAGCCTGAATGTCACATTCCATCTGACCGACAACTTGCTGTGGCGGCTTGCTGCATCCAAAGGGCTGTCGCGGCCAAGTTTCGACCAGCTCAACCCGTTCTTGCAGTTGAGCACGTCTTCGGTCAATGCCGACGGCTCGACCGGGACCAATCCGCATACCGGCAGTGCCGGCGGCAATCCGCATCTCAAACCGATGACGGCCAAGCAGTACGACACGTCGCTGGAGTGGTATTTCACACCCTCGTCGCTGCTTTACGGTGACCTGTTCTACAAGTCGGTGGACGGTTTTGTGCAAACAGTCACCAAGACCGAGCAATACCCCGATGCCGGCAATGGCGGCAAGCTGACGGACTGGGATGTCACCACCCTGGTGAATGGACACAATGGCGTGATCCGCGGCGCCGAAGCGGGCTACCGGACGTTTTTCAACTTTCTGCCGGCACCGTTTGACGGCCTGGGTGTGAATGTCAATTACACCTACGTGTACAGCAAGGCGCCCAGTCCGGATGCGTTCGACGAAGCTGGCAACCCGCTGGAAGTGCCGCTCGAAGGGCTGTCCAAGAACAGCTACAACTTCATCCTCATGTACCAAAAGGGGCCGGTATCCGCGCGCGTGGCCTACAACTGGCGCAGCAAGTGGCTGGTGACCACGCAGGGCAACGGCACTGACAACCTGCCGGTGTATCGCACCGCATTGGGGCAGGTGGATGCTTCGTTGTCGTACCGCTTCAACAAGCATTTCATGCTCACGGCGGCGGCCGTCAACCTGACCAATGCCCGGCGCGGCAAGGTGTACGGGTCGTGGCCGGGTGACGTGCAGATCAACGACCGTATTTTCAGCCTCAAGGCCGAGTTGAATTATTGACGACGCCATTGCGCGCGACGGGAGGGCAAGCTGCCATGCAACGACGGGGACATCGCGGGTTCTGGCTCAGGCCGAGTGGGTGGATGGTGTTGCTGGTCGCGCTGGCCGCCGGCACCTCGGCGTGTGCTGCCGACCACTATCGCTGGCGCAACGTGGCCATCGAAGGTGGCGGCTACGTCACCGGCGTGGTGTGCCATCCAAAAGTGAAAGGGCTGTGCTACGCGCGCACCGACGTGGGCGGGGCCTACGAATGGTTGCCGGCGGCCAGACGCTGGGTGTCCATGACCGACTGGATTGGCGCCAAGGACAGCAATCTCATCGGCATCGAGGCCATCGCGCTGGACCCGTCCGACCCGGGCCGCGTGTATCTGGCCGCCGGCACGTACACCTCGAAGTGGGCCGGCAACGCGGCGATTTTCCGTTCGCGTGATCGCGGCGCGCACATCCAGCGTGTCGATCTGCCGTTCAAGCTGGGCGCCAATGAACAGGGCCGAGGCAATGGTCCGCGCCTGGCGGTGGACCCCAACGACGGCAGCGTGCTGTTCTTCGGCACGCCCGGCGCGGGCCTGTGGCGCAGTGGCGACCATGGCGCGCATTGGCAAAAGGTGGGCAGTTTTCCGGCTGTGGCCACGTCGCCGTCGGCCAGCGTGAAATCGTGGCGGGTGCAGCCCATCGGCATCGTGGCAGTGGCATTCGATCCGTCCAGCGGCAAGCAGGGAGCGCCGACGCCGGTCATCTACGCCGCCGTGTCGACGTCCAAGACCAGCCTGTTCCGTTCGTCCGACGGCGGCAAGACCTGGCGGGCCGTGCCGGGCCAGCCGACCGGCCTGCGGCCGTCGCACATCCACCGCTCCAGCGACGGCAGTTTCTATCTTGTCTACGGCGACCAGCCGGGCCCGGACAACATGAACAAGGGCGCGATCTGGCGCTATCAGCCGCACGCGGGCAAGCAGGGCACGTGGACGGACATTTCGCCGCTGCCCACTTGGCGCACGCGCTTCGGCTGGGGTGACGTGGCGGTGAGCGCGTCCAATCCGGCGGTGTTGATGGCCAGCACCATGCACGACTACAAGCCGCACGACATGCTGTTTCGCAGCACCGACTACGGCAAGCACTGGAAAAAAGTGTTTGTCCGCTCGCGCTTCAACCTGTCCGGCGCACCGTGGACGCGCGGGCATCGTCCGCACTGGATGACGACCGTCGTGATCGATCCGTTCAACCCCGATCACGTGATGTTCACCACCGGCTACGGCATCTGGGCATCGCTGGACATGCGCCAGTTCGACCATGGCGGCAAGGTGACGTGGTGGTTCCAGGATCGCGGGCTGGAAGAAACCGTGCCGCTGGCGCTCGCCAGTCCGCCCAAGGGCGCGCACCTGCTGAGCGGGCTGGGCGACATCGACGGTTTTCGTCATGACCATCTGGACGCGGCGGGACTGGAATACACCGCGCCGCCGCGCCTCACCAACACCGAAAGCCTGGCCTTTGCGGGACAAAAACCCTTGCTGGTGGTGCGCAGCGGCACCATCCGCGATTGGCAATCCGGGCAGGTGCGTGCCGCCTGGTCGAAGGATGGCGGCCAGCACTGGCAAACCTTTGCCAACGAACCGCCGGGCAGCGACGGCGCCGGTTCCATCACGCTGACGGCCGACGGCAGCGCCGTGTTGTGGGCACCGTTGCATGCCAAAACCGTACAGCTGACGCGCGACTTCGGCCGTCATTGGCAAGTCGTCGAGGGCTTGCCGGGCGGCGTGCAGGTGTTGTGCGACCGCATCGACGCGCAACGTTGCTACGCGTTCAATCCGCGCGACGGCGCGCTGTATGCCAGCCATGATGGCGGCGTCAGCTTTGCCGCCATTGGCGGCGCGCTGGGCGAGGCGGCGCGGGGTCATCAGCATGTGCAACTCAAGGTGTCGCCGCGCAAGGCCGGTGTGTTGTATCTGAGTGCGCAGGATCTGCCTTTGCTGCGCGGCAACGCGCAGGGGCAGGCAAGCCGGACCTTGCCCGGCATCACCGGCAGCGATGCCTTCGGCTTCGGCAAGCCGGCGCCGGGACACCAGCGACCGACCCTGTTCGTGGCTGGCCGCCTGAACGGCCAACAGGGCATCTACCGGTCCATCGACGGTGGGCAACACTGGCAACGCATCAATGACGACGCGCATCGCTACGGCCGCATCAGCCACCTGACCGGCGACCCGCGCGTGTTCGGCCGCGTGTATCTGGCCACCAGCGGGCGCGGCATCATCTACGGCCAGCCCACGGGAGGCACGCCGTGAAATCTTGTTTGACAGCGGCGGTCATGGCGTTGGCGGCGTGCGCGCCGCTGGTGGCCGGCTGTCGGCAACGACGGCCTGCCGGCTGTGCCGTTCCAGACCGGCGTGCCGTAACCGATGGAGTTTGATCTGCCCATGTCCATGCACCGATCACGCCGCTGGTTTCGCCGGCTTGTCCTTGTCGTTCTGCTGCTGGCCGCGTTGCCTGCGCTGGCCGCGCCGCCGCTGCCGAAAATCGTCAGCAAGGATGGCCGCCACATGCTGCTGGTCGACGGCCAGCCGTATTTGATGCTGGCCGCGCAAGTGAACAACTCCAGCGCATGGCCGGCGATGCTGCCCAAGGTGTGGCCGGCGATGGACGCGCTGCACGTCAACACCGTGCAGGTGCCGATCGCGTGGGCGCAGATCGAGCCGGTTGAAGGGCACTTCGATTTCAGTTTTCTCGACACCCTGGTCAAGCAGGCGCGCGCGCATCGCGTGCGTCTGGTGCTGCTGTGGTTTGCCACGTGGAAAAACAACGGGCCGGCCTACGCGCCCGACTGGGTCAAGCTGGACAACCGCCGCTTTCCGCGTGTGATCGGCAAGGACGGCAAGACGCTCAACTCGCTGTCGCCGTTTGCCAAGACCACGCTCGATGCCGACCGCACGGCCTTCGTGGCGCTGATGAAACATCTGCGCGCCATTGACGGCCAGCGCCATACCGTCCTCATGGTGCAGGTTGAAAACGAGTCGGGCATCTGGGGCAGCGACCGCGATTATTCGGCGGCCGGCGACAAGCTGCTCGACGCGCAGGTACCCGCGGCCGTGCTGGCCAAAACCGGTCATCATGCCGGCACCTGGAAAGAAGTGTTTGGTGATGCGGCCGGCGAGGATTCCTGCGCCTGGGCTGTCGCCCATTACATCAACCAGGTGGCGGCCGCCGGCAAGGCGGTCTACGACTTGCCGATGTACGCCAACGCCGCGCTGCGTGATCCGTTCCATCCCGGCAAGGCCGGCGTCAATTACGAGGGCGGTGCGCCGACCGACAACGTGCTCGGCATCTGGCGCGCGGCGGCACCGGCGCTGGACTTGATCGCGCCGGACATCTACCTGCCGCAATACGCCAAATACACCGCCGTGCTCGATCGCTACCGCCGCGCGGACAATCCGCTGTTCGTGGCCGAGACGGGCAACGCGCCGGGTTACGCGCGCTACGTGTTTGCCGCACTGGGCCATCAGGCGATCGGGTTTTCGCCGTTCGGCATGGATTTCACCGGCTATTCGAACTGGCCGCTGGGCGCACGCAAGGTCGATGCCGACACGCTCAAGCCGTTCGCGCTCGACTACGCCTTGCTGCGTCCCGTCGCCTCGCTGGTGGCGCGGAAAAGTTTCGAGGGCAAGGTGTGGGGCGTGTCCGAGCCGGTCAAGACGCACACGCAGACAATCGACTTGGGCAACTGGCAGGCGCAGGTGGCCTACGGCCTGCCGCAGTTCGGCACGCCCAAGCCTGAAGGCAATCCGAAGCCGCGCGGCGGCGTGCTGATTGTCCGGCTGGGCAAGAACGAATTTCTGGTCGCTGGCTACCACGCGCGGGTGAGCTTTGCGCCAGCCGGTGACAACGCGGGCAAGCGCTACCTGTTCAAGCGCGTGGCGGAAGGCCGTTACGTTCATGGTCAGTGGCAGTTCCTGCGCGAATGGAACGGCGACCAGACCGATTGGGGACTCAATTTCACCAGCGTGCCGCAATGGCTGCACGTCACGCTGGCCACCTACTGAGGGAATCTGTCCATGGCTGTTTTGAAGAAACTCGTGACTCATGTTGATCCGGCGACGGGATGCGTCACGGCATCCCGCGTGCCCGTCATTGCCGTGACGCTGCTGGCGCTGGGCCTGTGTGCCTGCAGCCAGAAAGCGCCGGCGCCGACGGCGGCCGTCGCGTCCGCGTCGTCCTCGGCAACGCCCGCCGGGCATCACGTCCAGCGCCTGTCCGATGGCATCGTGGTCGACGTGAAAAACGCCACGCAAAAGGTGCGCCTGCGCGTGGTGTCCGCTGACATCATCCACGTCACCGTGGTGCCCAAGGGCGGCTTCAAGCAGCTGCCGGCCAGCCTGATGGCGGTCAAGACCGGTGGCGATGCGCATTTCACCGTGCATGAAAACGCCGACAGCGTGGTGTTGTCCACGCCGGCCGTGCAGGCGCGCGTGTCGTTGCAAGACGGGACGGTCAAGTTCCTGCATCCCGATGGCAAGACGTACTTGGCCGAGCGTCCCGACGGGCGCACGTTCACGCCGACAACGATCGACGGCAAGCATTTCTACGCCATCCGCCAGCAATGGCTGTCGCCGGCCGACGAGGCGTTCTACGGCCTCGGCCAGCATCAGGAAGGCGTGATGGACTACAAGGGCAAGGACGTGCAGCTGGCCCAGCACAACACCGATATCGCCATCCCGTTCGTGGTGTCCTCGCGCGACTACGGCGTACTGTGGGACAACAACTCGATCACCCGCTTCGGCGATCCGCGTCCGTACCAATTCATCGGCAAGGGCAAGGGCTTGAAGCTGTTCGATGCCGACGGCAAGCCCGGCGGTCTCACGGCCAGCTATTACGTCGACGGCAAGCTCAAGCTGCGCCGCGACGAGCCGACCATCGACTACAAATTTCTCAAGGACGTCAAGCACTGGCCGACCCAGCTGACCGACACCAAGGGCGTGGGCGGCGGCCCGGGCCAGACGGTGCAATGGAAGGGCCAGATCGCGTCTGACGTGGCCGGCGTGCACAAGTTCCGCCTGTACGTCAGCGGCTACTTCAAGCTGTACATCGGCGGCAAGCTGATCAAGAGCGGCTGGCGGCAAAACTGGAACCCGTGGTACCGCGATTTCACTTTGGACATGCAGCCGGGCAAGAAGTACCCGATCCGCATCGAGTGGACGCCGCAGTCGGGCTACATCGCGCTGCAGCACCTTGATCCGCTGCCGCCGGCCGAGCAGGACGAGCTGTCGTTGTATTCGCAGCTGGGGCAGTCGATCAATTACTACTTCATCGCCGGCAAGAACCTGCATGGCGTCATCGCCGGCTACCGCAAGGTGACTGGCAAGGCCGTCATGCTGCCGCGCTGGGCCTACGGCTTCTGGCAAAGCCGTGACCACTACATGACGCAAAAGCAGATCCTCGGCGTGGTGGCCAAGTACCGCAAGCTGGGCCTGCCGCTGGACAACATCGTGCAGGACTGGCGTTACTGGACCGACCCGACCTGGGGCTCGCACAAGTTCGACCCCAAGCGCTATCCCGACCCCAAGGCCATGATCGCCAAGCTGCATGCCGAGCATGTCCATTTCATGGTGTCGGTGTGGGCCAAGTTCTATCCGTCCACCAAGCACTACAAGGAACTGGCGGCGCACGGTGACCTGTTCATGCAGGCCATCAAGCAGGGCTTCAAGGACTGGGTCGGCCCGGGCTACCACTTCACGTTCTACGACCCGTACTCCAAGCAGGCCCGCCAGTTGTACTGGAAGCAGATGCGGCAGAGCCTCGGCGACCTGGGCGTGGATGCCTGGTGGCTGGATTCGGACGAGCCGGACATGATGTCCAACACCACCTTCGCCGAGCGCAAGAAGCTGATGAGCCCGACGCCGCTGGGCCCCGGCGCGGCCTTCTTCAACAGCTATCCGTTGATGCACACCATGGGCGTGTACAAGGGCAGCCGCCGTTCGTACCCGGACAAGCGCGTGTTCATCCTCAGCCGTTCGTCTTTTGCCGGCCAGCAGCGCAATGCGGCGGCCAGCTGGAGCGGCGATGTGACGGCGCGTTGGGATGACCTGCGCCGGCAGATTTCGGCCGGCATCAACTTCTCGATGTCGGGCATTCCCAATTGGACCACCGACATCGGCGGCTATGTTGTCGAGCAGCGTTACATCCACCCCGACGCCAAAAACCTGGCCGAATGGCGCGAGCTGTATCTGCGTTGGTTCCAGTTCGGTGCGTTCAGCCCGATCTTTCGCTCGCACGGGCAGGGCGTGCCGCGCGAGATCTGGAATATCGCGCCGCCGGGCTCGCCCGTGTACGCGGACCTGGCCTGGTACGACAAGCTGCGTTACCGCCTGATGCCGTACATCTACACGCTGGCGGCCAATACCTGGTGGAAGAACGGCACCATCATGCGCGGCCTGCCGATGGGCTTCCCGAACGACCCGAAGGTGCGCACCATCAACGACGAGTACCTGTTCGGTCCGGCCTTCCTGGTCGCGCCGGTGACGCAATACAAGGCGCGCAGCCGCGAGGTGTATCTGCCGGCCGGTGCCGACTGGTACGCGTTCAACACCGGCAAGTTCTTCAAGGGCGGACAGAGCGTGGATGCGCCGGCGCCGCTGTCGCGCATGCCGGTGTTCGTGCGTGCCGGTTCCATCGTGCCGACGGGCGAGCCCGAGCAATACACCGGCGAGCATCCCGACGCGCCGATCACCTTGCTGGTCTACGCCGGCGCCGATGGGCATTTCTCGCTGTACGAGGATGACGGCACCAGCTACGGCTACGAGAAGGGCCACTACTCGCGCGTGGCGTTCGACTACGACAACGCCACCGGCACGCTGACGATCGGCGCGCGCCAAGGCGATGGCACCGGTGCGCCGGCCAGCCGCGAGTTCATCGTCCGCCGCATCGGTGCCAAGCGTCCCAACGCTTATGGCAACGACGCCGCGGGCGAGATCAAGGTGCATTACGTGGGCAAGAAGCTGACCGTCAAGCTGTAGTTTTGGCGCCGTGTTCCCACCGGACAAAAGCCGCCGGTGGGGACACGCTTTTTGCCACAGCGGCGGAAGCCGCGAGTGCGGGATCTGTCAGTTGCGCAGCTTGTCGGCGTACTGGCGCGGCGTGCAGTCGAACTCGCGGCGGAACACCGCGTACATGTACTGCAGCGAAGTGAAGCCGCTTTGCATGGCCACTTCCGCCAGCGGGATGGACGTGTCGGCCAGCATCCCGCGGGCCGCTTCCAGCTTGTGTTCCAGAATGGCCTGATGCACGGTCTGGCACAGCTCGCCCTTGAAGCGCTCCTGCAACAGCGTGCGCGACACGCCGACGTAATTGGCCACCTGGTCGACCTTGATGCCGAGGCAGGCGAACTGGCGGATGTAGTGCAGCGCGCGCATGACGCTGGGATCCTTCAACGGCTGATGCTGGCTGCTGGCCTGCACGTTGATGCCGACCGGCGGCACGATGATGCGGGTATCGGATCGCAATGGGCCATGCAAGCGCTGATGCAGCAGTTTGGCGGCGGTACGCCCCATGTCGGTGGCGCCCTGGATGACTGAAGTCAGCGGGACGCGCGTGAGCAGCTGGGCAATGGGATCATTGTCGATGCCGACGACCGCGATTTGTTCGGGCACGGGCACGTCGGCCAGCACGCACGATTGCAGCAGCTGCTGTGCGCGCGCATCGGTCACGGCGATGACGCCGATCGGCTTGGGCAAGGTGCTGATCCATTGCGCCAGGTCGCGCTGGGCACGCCCCCAGCCACCGGCGCTGGTGGGCGAACCGCGATAGATCAGCGGCTCGGCGTTGTCGTTTTGCAGCATGCGGATGAAGGCGTTTTCACGCTCCAGCGCCCAGCGGTTGTTCGGGCAGGGCGGCAGGCCGTAGAACGCGAAGCGTTCCAGACCTTGTTCGATCAGGTGCTCGTAGGCCAGCTGCACGATCTTTTCGTTGTCGGTGGCGACGTACGGCGTGCCGGCCGGGTAGGCGTTTTCATCGGCGTAGGAACTGCCGATGGCGACCACCGGGATCGGCATGTCGGCCAGGGTCTCGGCCACCATCGGGTCGTCGAAATCGGCAATGACGCCATCGCCATGCCAGCCCTGGATGCCCAGCGTGCTGTAGCGGAAATCCTCTTCCATGAAGAGATCCCACTCCACGCGGGTGGATTTCAGATACTGACCTATGCCCGTGATGATTTGCCGGTCGTAGACCTTGTTGGCATTGAAAAGCAGGGCGATGTGGTGAGGCGATGGCATGGCGGACTAGACCTCCGACGCGGTCCGGTAGCGGTGAATGGCTGGTGCGCGCAGGCTGTTCCACCCGACAACGCGATGTGGCTGGTGCAGGGGCGATGTTGCCGCGTTTCCGGCAAAATACGCGTGCGTATGGACGGAACGTGATCCGTGATCCGTGGCGCAAGGGACTGGTACCCGTGTCATTGGGCTGGTGCCTGCGGATCGCATGCTGTGACAGGCCTGCGGATGGGCGGAAAACGCAAAAACATTACTTTTGTTGTCTGATTTGATAATTGTATGACTATAGTACACTGTAGCAGCATTTGTAATACCGATGCAGGCCTCGATGGGCCGGGTGGCTGACAGGCAGGGCATCACGCACGGTCGTCGTTTGGAGGGGCGGCCACACCAAATTTTTCGGAGGGGCAACCAACATGACTCGTTCCATGTTCCGCTCGGCGCCTGATGGCGTCGACAATCGTTTGCATCGCGCGCGGCTTGCCGGCGCCATTGCCATCGGCCTTTTTTGTGCCGGCCCGTTGATCGCCCAGGCGCAACCGGTGCATGCCGACAAGGCGGGTACGCGCGCGGTCGGTCAGCAGCAACAGCAAAGCGCCACGGATCAAGACACGTCCAAGGCCAAGAAAAAGAAGACCAAGGCCGGGACGCAGCAGAAAAATGCCACCAAGTTGAGCACGGTCGTGGTGACCGGCATCCGCAGCAGCCTGATGTCGGCGCAGGACCGCAAACGCAATGCCGATCAAATCATCGAGTCGGTGACAGCGCTGGACATCGGCGCGCTGCCCGACCGCACGGTCACCGACACGCTGTCGCGCATGAGCGGCGTCACGGTTGACCGCTTTGCCGCGCCGGGCGATGCCGACCACCCGTCCGCCGAGGGCAGCGGCATCCAGATCCGCGGCATGAGCCAGGTGCGCGCCGAGTTGAACGGCGGTGACGTGTTCTCGGCCAACAGCGGACGCGGCCTGAGCTGGCAGGACGTGCCGTCCGAGCTGCTGTCCGGCGTGGACATCTACATGGATCCGAACGCGGCCATTCCCGAAGGCGGCATCGGTGGCACGGTGAATCTGCGCACGCGTCTGCCGTTCGACCAGAAGGGCCGCATGATGGCCTTCAACTTCGGCGTCAACTCGGGCGACCTGTCGCACAAGGGCAAGCCGTCGGCGTCGTTCCTGTACAGCAACCGCTGGCAGACCGAAAACCACGGCGAGTTCGGCGCCCTGTTCGACGTGGCCTATTCGGGCATGCAGTCGCGCTCCGATGGCGTGCAGAACGAACCGTATCTGCGCCGCACCGATCCGGCCTTGCTGGCGGGCACCAATTTCAACCAGGTCTATGTTTCCGACGGCGTCGACTGGCGTACGCTGGACTTCACGCGCAAGCGCATCGGCCTGGATGGCGCCTTGCAGTGGCGGCCCAACGACAAGTTCGAAATTTCGACCCAGGCGCTGCGCTCCAGCTACACCATGAGCTGGATCGAACACGCGGCGTTCTTCAACGATTCCGGCCCCACCTACGACGGCAGCGAAATCAGCGGCACGTCCACCGGCATCCTGCCGGCCGCGGGGACGCAGTTCACCTACAGCCCGACGGGCGTGTTCCAGAGCGGCTATCTGACGTCGAACTCGTGGCGCGGCGCGCTGGCCGGCAACGGTGTCCGTTTCGAGACCGACACCCGCGACAACCAGCAGTTCACGGTCACCACCGACTGGTCGACGAAGTTCAAGTGGAACATTTCCGACGACACGGTGCTGAACGGTGGCGTGCAGTTCGTCAAGTCGACCAGCCGCAGTCAGGACTTCACCGTTTTCGACGCGCTTTATCTGCCCGGTTTCTACATCGACGAAACGCGCCAGACCCATCCGCTCATTTCCATCACGCCGTCCGACTACGTTGACAACAAGGCCAACTATTTCTGGTCGGCGGCGATGGACCACGTCGACAGCGAGTGGGCTATGGAACGCGCCTATCACCTCGATCTGAAACACTATTTCGAGGACAGCAGCTGGGCACGCTCGCTGGCCTTCGGCGCGCGTACCACCAACCTGGACGAAGTCGACCATTACAGCCCCTACAACTGGGGCGCGCTGACGGACAACTGGCTGACCATCCCCAACAGTGCCACCGGCACCGGCCTGGCCGATCTGGGACATTACCTGCCCAACGATTCGACCTGGTATTCGTTCTCGAATTTCTTCCGCGGCAACCTCAGCGTGCCGTCGATGTACTTTCCGGTGCTGAGTCTGGCGCAGAATCGCCTGGCGGCGTACGACTCGCTCAAGACCGTCGAGGGTGCCGGCGGCTGGACGCCGTATGGCGACTATCAGCCGGGTGACCTGAACATCCAGTCCGAAAAGACGCAGGCCCTGTACGGCGTGCTGTTCTTCGGCTCGCCCAACGGCTTCATGGACGGCAACGTCGGCGTGCGCGTGGTGCGCACCGCCTCCGATGTCGATGGCCACGTGCAATATCCCGACCTGGCATCGAACAACGTCTCGCAGGCGATGAAGGACGAGTACCACGGCCAGTCCGAGCCCTACACCGGCGGCCGCACCTACACCAACGTGCTGCCCAGCCTGAACCTCAACATGCACCTCACCAACGACCTGCAATGGCGTTGGGCCGTGTCCAAGGCCATGTCGCGTCCGACCTTCGACCAGCTGAAGGGCTACGTGAGCCTGGGCGCGACGGCGAACACGGCAAACACGGCCATCACCGGATGGACCGGCACGGCCGGCAACCCGAACCTCAAGCCGATGGTAGCCAAGCAGTTCGACACCTCGCTGGAGTGGTACTTCAACGCCACCGGCCACATCTACGGCACGTGGTTCATGAAGAACATCGCCAACTACATTTCCGAAGGTGTCGAGACGGTCCAGTACGGCAGCCAGGACTTCACGGTGACCCGTCCGTACAACCACGGCACCGGCAGGGTCAGGGGCGCGCAGTTCTCGTACCAGCAGTTCTTCCACTTTTTGCCGGGCTGGTTGCAGGGCTTCGGCGTGCAGACCAACTACACCTACGTGCACAGCGTGGGGGGCGTGAATGCCGGCGCCCAGTACAGTGTTCCGCTGCCGATGGTGGGGTTGTCCAAGAACGCCTTCAACTTCATCGTCATGTACGACCACGGCCCGTGGTCGGGACGCCTGGCCTGGAACTGGCGCTCGCAATACCTGCTCAGCACCACCGATGCCGGCAGCCATTTGCCGGTGTGGGCGGGCAAGCGCGGGGCGCTGGACGCGTCGCTGTTCTACCGCTTCAGCAAGAACATCCAGGTGGGTCTGCGTCTGAACAACCTCAACAATGCGCGCACGCGCGTGTTGATGGGGCCGACGGTCTACACCGACGGTTTTGTCGATCCCACCTTGTACACGCGCGGCACGTTCGTCACCGATCGCCGTGCCGAGTTGCTGATCCGCATGAAGCTGTAAGCAACGGCGTCTCCATGTCGACGGTGCGGGGCGGACGACTGCAAGCTGTCCGCCCCGTTTTGCATGCTGCCGGTTTGCGCGTGGGTGACACGGAGTACCCGTGATCGTGTATTCCGTGCGTGAATTTGCATGTCTGCGTCGCCTGTTTTACTTTGCATTTATCTGAGGTATCGTTATCTCATCCTTCGCCGGTCGAGATGGAGCGAACGGTGTCGTTGCATGCGTGCATGCGGAGGGGTTCGGTCCACGCGTGGCGCATGTACAAAATCATTGTCCGGTGCGGCATGGCCGGATGCGGATCCGACTGGGGGCAACATTCCATGCGTTCATTGGCTTTTGGATTCATTGCTGCGGTCCTGTTGGTGGCGACACCTGCTTTTGCTTCGGCACCGGAATTGGCCGCCACGCCGCCGATGGGCTGGAACAGCTGGAACTATTTCGGCTGGAAGGTGACAGCCGCCGACATCCGTGCGGCGGCGGATGCGATGGTGTTCAGTGGCATGCGCGATGCCGGTTACAAATACATCGTCATTGACGACACCTGGCAGGGCAAGCGCGGGCCCGATGGCCGTATTCATCCCAACAAACGCTTCCCGAACATGAAGGCGCTGGCTGACTACGTGCATGCGCGCGGCCTGAAGCTGGGCATCTACAGTTCGCCGGGACCGACCACGTGCGGCGGCTATGCCGGTTCGTGGCAGCACGTGAAGCAGGATGCGCAGACCTATGCCAAGTGGGGTGTCGATTACCTCAAGTACGATTTGTGCGGCCTGCGTGATGTCATGAAAAAGCGCTATCCGCATGACCGCGAGGCGCGCATGCGCATGATGCGCGAGGCCTACACGAAGATGCACAAGGCGCTTGAAGCCACTGGTCGTCCGATTGTCTATTCGCTGTGCAATTACGGTTGGGACGCCGTGTGGAACTGGGGCGCGAAGGTGGGCGGCAACCTGTGGCGCACAACCGGCGACATCAAGCCCGACTGGAACCGCATCTACACGATTGCCGAGGCGCAGGACGGCCTGGCCGCGCATGCCGGCCCCGGCCATTGGAACGATCCGGACATGCTGGAAGTCGGCAACGGCAAATTGACGCTGGCCGAGGACCGCTCTCATTTTTCCTGGTGGGCGATGTTGGCGGCGCCACTGATGGCGGGCAACGATCTGGCGCACATGAAGCCGGGCGTGGCGAAGATTCTGACCAACCGCGAAGTCATCGCCGTCGACCAGGATCGGCTGGGCAGGCAGGGTACGCGTGCCTACAGCGACGGCGAGATGGAAGTGTGGACGCGGCATCTGGCCGGCGGTGCGCTGGCCGTGGCGATTTTCAATGTCGGCCCGGATCGTGACACCAGCCCGTTCCATGTCGACCTGGCGCGCCTTGGTTTGCACGGGCCGCAGGTGGCGCGTGATCTGTGGAAACATCAGTCGGTGAGCTTGAGCGACAAGTTGCCGATCACGCTCGCCAGCCATGACGTGTTGATGTTGCGCATCGCCCACCCGCATTGATCAGGTGGGTCGGGCGGGATGTGGATTGGCGTGGATGCCCGCTGCGGGTGGTGAATTTGCCGGCACGCGTGTATAGCGTTATTCCACAAGTGCCTGTTGCCTGCGACAGGTTGTTGTTGCCGGTTGCCGTCGCATGTTGTGCGCGGAAATTTTCGGCAAGCCTACGGGGAGGTTTCCTGCAATGTTTGCAAATTCGCAATGCCGGCTTGGAGCAATGGTTCGTGTCGCGGCGCTTGTCGCGTTGTCCGCGCTGACGCTGCCGACCGTCGCCGCGCCGCCGCTGGCGTCGGTGGCTTACGGGCCTTGGAATATTCATGTGCTGCAAGGAGGCGTCGGGTTCAAGCAGGCGCTTCCCGCGCACGGGGCGGTGCTTGGCGCGGCGTCTGACTGGACGATGTACGCGTGGGTGCGGCCGATGGCGATACCGGCCGGTCCGCAGCTGATTGCCGGTTTTGGCGATCCGGCGGGCGCGGCGCGTTATTTCGCGATCGAACACGGCAAGTTGGCCTTCGTGACCGGCGGGCAGTCGAGCGTGTCCTCGCAGGCAGCCGTGCAGGCGGGGCATTGGCAATTCGTGGCCGTGGTCGCGCGGCATGACCACGTGTCGTTGTTCATGGATGGCCGGAAGGTGGCGTCGGGCAAGGTGGCGGCGGTGGCGGCCAAGCCTCAGCTGGTCATCGGGCCGGTTGCGCAACCGTGGCCGCGGGCGGTGCATTTCGGCGGCAAGGTGGCCGACTTCACTATCCGTCCCGGGGTGCTTGACGCGCAGGCGCTGGCCAAGCTTGCCCGGCATGCGCCCGATGCGTTGACGCGCTTTGCGCCGGCGCATCCGCACTGGCAGGTGCAGACGAGTGCCATGGTCGGGCAGGTCACCACGCAGCCGCCGGCGACCTTGCCGAAAAGCCGCGCGCCGTTTTCCAAGCCGGTGGCGACGCCGCCGGGACCGCGTCCGCAACTGGCGCCGGATGGCAAGAACCAGTGGATTCTTGGGCACTGGTCGCTGGCCTCGGCCACCAGGATCACCACGACCGACGGCGCGACGATTTCCACCACGCGCTATCAGCCCGGCAAGGCGTGGATGGCGGCCACGGTGCCCGGCACGGTGCTCACCACGCTGGTCGATCGCGGGGTGTATCCGGATCCGGTTTATGGCTTGAACAACATGGCCATCCCCGAGTCGCTCAACAAGCACGACTGGTGGTACCGCAGCGTGTTCGAGGTGCCGGCCGACCTGCGCGGCAAGCAGCTTGAGCTGACCTTCAACGGCATCAATTACAAGGCGCGGGTGTGGGTCAACGGCACGCGCGTGGGCAAGATCAAGGGCGCGTTCGTGCAGGGGCGTTTTGACGTGACTAAGCTGCTGCGGCCGGGCCAGCGCAACGTCATCGCCGTGCGCATGTCGCCACCGCCAAACCCCGGCATCCCCGAAGAGCAGTCGATCCTTGGCGGTCCCGGCTGGAATGGCGGCATGGAGGCGCTGGATGGCCCGACCTTCATCGCCACCGAAGGCTGGGACTGGATTCCGGCCATCCGCGACCGTGACACCGGCCTCTGGCAAAACGTCACCCTGCGCGCCACCGGCAAGGTGACGCTGGGCGCCACGCATGTGATCACGCGTCTGCCGCATCCCCGGCAGCACAAGGTTGCCAACATCAGCATCGACGTGCCGCTCAAGAACGCAGGTTCAAGTGCGGTGTCCGGCACGCTGGACCTGGCCTTCGGCAACGTGACCGTGAGCAAGCCGGTGACGGTGCCGGCCGGCGGCGTCACGCTGCATCTTGATCCGTCCAACACGCCGCAATTGGCGCTGCATGATCCGCACCTGTGGTGGCCCAACGGCTACGGCCAGCCGTACCTGTACACGCTGCATGTCGCGTTCAAACGGGGCGGCACGGTGTCCGACCGACAGCAGTTCCAGTTCGGCGTGCGCCAGATCAGTTACGAGCTGTCGCTGTTCAACGCCAAGGGGCAACTCAAGCGCTACCTGATCACGCCCGACAAGGCCAAACCGGGCCAGCGCGTGGTCGACGTGCTGTATCGCGCCATCCACAAGACGCCGCACAGCTGGGCCTATTCGTTGCGGCCTGACGCGTTGCAGTCGCCAGCGGTGAAACCGCTGCCCGATTCATCGCTCAAGCCGTATCTGGCCATCCGCGTCAACGGCGTGCGCATTGCGGTCAAGGGCGGCAGCTGGGGCACCGACGATTTCATGAAGCGCGTGTCGCGCCAGCGCCTGGAGCCGTACTTCAAGCTGGCCCGCAACGCGCACATCGACGTGATCCGCAACTGGGTGGGCCAGAGCACCGAGCCAGTGTTCTACCAACTGGCCGACAAGTACGGTTTGCTGGTGCTGAACGATTTTTGGCAATCGACGCAGGACGACAATCTCGAACCCGAGGATGACGCGCTGTTCCTGCGCAATGTCGCCGCCGTCATCAAGCGCTACCGCAACCATCCCAGCATCCTGCTGTGGTTTGGTCGCAACGAGGGCGTGCCGCAGGCGCTGCTCGACAAGCGCATGGACAAGACGATCGCCAAACTTGACGGCACGCGCCTGTACATGCCCAGCTCCAACCGCATCAACCTGGCCAACAGCGGGCCGTACAACTACCGTCCGCCGGTGGATTACTTCACCAAGCTGGCCAAGGGCTTCGCGGTCGAAATCGGCACCATGTCGTTCCCGACGCTGGAAGCGCTCAAGGCCATGATGCCGAAGGCCGACTGGTGGCCTATCAGCGACGACTGGGCGTATCACGACTGGCATCAGGCCGGCAACGGCGACACCCACGGCTTCATGGCCGCCATGGCCAGGCGCTTCGGCAAGCCGGACAACCTCGCTGATTTTGCGCGCAAGGCGCAGATGATGAATTACGTCAACTACCGCGCCATTTTCGAGGGCTTCAACGCGCACCTGTGGACGCGCGACAGTGGCCGCCTGCTGTGGATGACGCATCCAGCCTGGCCCAGCATGGTGTGGCAGATCTACAGCTCGGATTACGACACCAATGCCGCGTACTACGGCGTGATGCACGCTTGCCAGCCGATCCACGTGCAGATGAATCTGCCCGACCACAAGGTGGATGTGATCAACAACACCACGGCGGCGTTGCAAGGCGTCAAGGTGCATGAGCGCGTCTTTGGTTTGGACGGCCAAACGCTGGGACAGACGTCGGCCACGCTGGATGCCAAGGCGGAAGGTTTCACGCCGGCCTTGCAGGCCGCGATGGTGGACAAGGCGCTGGCCGCGCACAAGGTGGTGTTCGTGCAGCTCACGCTGCGTGATCGCGACAACCGCGTGCTGTCGCGCAACTTCTACTGGGTGGCCAACCAGCCGCAGGATCTGCAACGACTGGATACGTTGCCGCGCGTGGGCTTGCAGGTCGGCGCGGTGCGTCAGGCCGATGGCGCGCTGACAGTGACCGTCACGAACCCATCGAAGCATGTGGCGCTGAGCACCAAGCTGACGCTGGTCGATGCTCAGGGCCTGCGCGTGCTGCCGGCGTTCTACAGCGACAATTATCTGAACCTGGCGCCCGGCCAATCGGTGAGTGTGCGTATCACCGGCATGGGCGCGGCGTCGCTGGCCAAGGCCGCCAGCGTCGAGGTGCGCGGCTGGAATGCGGCAGCGCAGTCGGTGTCCATCACGACATCGCATTGAAGGCAAAGACAACTGCCCCGGCCATCGGCCGGGGTGGTAATGCGCTTTGTTGCAGGTGCGCTGGGAGATGCGACCTGGCGCAATGCCGGCGCGTCCGGCGAAATGCCTCAATCGGACGTATCGGGATGAAACGGCACTGGAATCCGGCCGGCATCCTGATGCGCGATCATCCAGCCGGGGTAGCTGGGTGGCAGGGCACTGACGGCATCAAGCTGCGCCAGCTCGTCTTCGCTCAGTACGATATCGACCGCGCACAGATTGTCTTCGAGCTGGTCCAGTCGCTTGGCACCGATGATGACACTGGTGACCGGTGGCCTGGCGAGCAACCAGGCCAGCGCGATGCGGGCGACCGAAACGCCATGTGACTTGGCGACCTCGCGCATGGTGGCGACGCAAGCCCAGGCCCGGTCAATGTCGACTGGCGGAAAGTCGAAATGGCTGCGCCGTGCGCCTTCTTCGGTGGGAGCGCCGGGACCAAACTTGCCGGACAGCAGACCGCCGGCCAAGGGTGACCAGACCAGCAGGCCCATGTGTTCGTCGGCGACCAGCGGAATCAGCTCGCGCTCCACATCGCGCGAGGCGATCGAATAGTAAGCCTGCAGCGTTTCGAAACGCGCGGCGTGCAGGGCCTCACTGAGGCCCTGCGCCTTGCCGATCTTGCCGGCATGCCAGTTGGAAACGCCGATGTAGCGAACCAACCCTTGCCGTACAAGATCGTCCAGCGTGCGCAGTGTTTCCTCGATCGGCGTGACCGGGTCGTTGGCGTGGATCTGGTACAGGTCGATATGGTCGGTCTGCAGTCGTTCCAGACTGCGTTGTACCGAATCCATGATGTGTCCGCGCGAGGCGCCCTGGGCGTTGGGCTTGGTGCCCATGGGACCAGTGACCTTGGTGGCCAGCACGACTTCGTCGCGTGGCACGCCGATGTCTTTCAGCGCCTGTCCGACGATGCGTTCGGACTGGCCGAGGGAATAGATGTCGGCGGTGTCGATGAAGTTGATCCCCGCAGCCAGCGCGCGGGCAATCAGTTGATTTGCCTCGCTTTGGCCTACGGTACCGATGGCTGTCCACATGCCGGTATCGGCAGTTCCGCCCAGCGTCATTGTGCCCAGGCACAGTTCGGAAACGTACAGACCGGTGCAGCCGAGTTGTTTGTATTTCATGGCATGGCCTTCAATGTTCTTGTCCAGGGGATGGTGCAACGCACGGCCTGCAATGTCAGGTTTCAGCATCCGGTACGTTGGATGAGCGTCCAAGTCGAAATTGGCGGGCGATCGTGGCGACACGCGCACCGTAGCAGCGTGCCGTTTCGAGGTCGCCGGGCGACATTTCCGCGGGCGACGCGTCGGCCGGTGTCTGCGCCATGGGGGCGATGTAGGAACCCATGCGGTTGAGATCGTCGCGCATTGAAGCTTTCATGTTGGCCGGCTTGATGTCCATGCTGACCCAGATGCCGCCGTGCTGGCCGGCCAGCAGCAAAAAATATTCAAGTGTGTTGAGCTTGTCGCCGTTGATACTGGCGCTGTTGGTGAAACCGCCGAAAACCTTGTTTTGCCAGCCGCCTTCGAACCAGGTTTTCGAGGACGCGTCGGCAAATTTCTTGAACTGCCAGCTGGGCCCGCCCATGTAGGTCGGCGAGCCGAACACGATGGCATCCGCGGCGGCCAGTGTTTTCCAGCCACTTTCGGCAAGGTTGCCCTCAGCGTCGATGGCGACGAGTTCGGCTTCGGCGCCATCGGCAATGGCAGTTGCCATGCGCTGGGTATGTCCGTAGCCGGAGTGGTAGACGACGACGGTTTTTATCGTCGGAGTATGTCGGAGCATGCGTATCCTTGGGCGTGTAAGTCGTGTGTGGTGGGAAATACCTTATTGGTTCAGATTCAAATTATAAATAAGCTAAAATGGAACTCATCGTTACTGTAAATTGAAACAATGAAAAACCTCGACGCGCTCCTTATCTTTGCCCGCGTAGCCGAACTGAAAAGCTTCACGCGGGCGGCCGAAAGTCTGGGTATTCAAAAGGGACGTGCCTCGACGGCCGTCCGTGAACTGGAACGCGAAGTGGGCGCAATGTTGCTGTATCGGACGACACGGAGTGTGCAGCTGACCGAAGATGGACAGGCGTTTTATTCACGTGCCCGCGATTTGCTGGCCGACGCGGAAAGTCTGCAATCAATGTTTGCGGGCAAGGGCGCGCCGTTGCACGGCCGGTTGCGGGTGGACATGCCGACCGAATTGGCTCGCAGCGTCGTGGTGCCCGCCTTGCCGCGATTGCTGTCGATGCATCCGGCGCTGGAGCTTGAACTTTCCAGTACCGACCGGCGCGTCGATCCTGTCCAGGAGGGGTTTGATTGCGTAATCCACATGGGACCGGTCGTCGACGAGAATCTGATTGCCAGGCCACTGGGTGCGATGCGCATGATCAATGCGGCCAGCCCCGGTTATCTGGCGCGCCATGGCACGCCGCGTACGCTGGACGACCTGCGCCACCAGGGGCATTGCATGGTTCATTACGCGCAGACGCTTGGCGCCCGGCCGGTCGGCTGGGAATATCCCGACGGGGATGGTTATGCGTCGTTGCCGTTGCCGGGCGTACTGCAGGTCAACAACGTGCAGAGCTACCACGCCGCCGGGTTGGCAGGGCTGGGCATGATCCAGGCGGGCTATTGGTCACTGGCACATTATCTTGAGCGCGGCGAGCTGGTCGAAGTATTGTCCGACTGGCACCCGGAACCGCTTCCGGCCTGGCTGGTCGTGGTTCATTGGCGCAATCTTTCGTTGCGCGTCAGAACTTTCATGGACTGGATTGTGGAAGTGCTCGGCCCGTATCTGGATTGATCGGCCGCGAGGCACGCGCTTTTTGTGGGGGGCTGGAAGGTGCGACCAATGTCTTGTGACGAGATGTGAGTCTTGCCGCGTTGCCAGTCGCGCCTGCCGGTGCTTCTGCAATCGCAGGGTGCTAATGGCAGGCTGTCGCGGCTTTCACGTGTGCATGAAACATCACGTCATAGGCCAGCGTACCCATGACGGTGTAGCCGCGGTCGTTGGGATGCAGGCCGGCATCGCCGGCGCAGATGGTGGCCAAGCCTGGCGGCAGGGGGGATTGCGCGGCGGCCAATGGTGTTGGCTTGTACGGTCCGGCCAGTGCCTTGGCGAACGGGATGACGCCGTCGATGGCATGGGTGTGCGTGATCCAGTGGTTGACGCGTCGGCGCACGGCTTCCTTGGCAGGCGTGTACCAGCCGGCCAGCGTGAAGCCGGCAAACGGCGTGATCGTGCCCACGTAGATGCGCAGGTGGTGCGCGTGGGCCACGTCGGCCAGCATGCGCAACCCGGCGATGATGTCGCCCGAAGTGGCTCCCTTCGGCAGACCGGCATTGTTGCTGCCGCGGTTGATGTCGTTGGTGCCGAACAGGACGGCCACGTCGGTGATGCCGGGCTGGTCGATCACGTCGCGTTCGAAGCGTTTCAGGCCCGACATGCCGGCCAGCGGAAAGCCGGGCTGGTCGACGGTCAGCTCGTTGCTGCTCAGGCCTTCGTTGATCACCGCCACGGGTGGTTGGCCCGGTTGGCGGTTGGCGATGGCGGACAGTTGCTGCGGCCACGGGTGAGCCAGTGTGGTGGCGTAGGCGCCGTCGGTGATCGAGTCGCCGAAGGCGGCGATGACGCGTGTGGTTCGGGGCGCCAGCACATCCACGCCGGTCAGCACGAACAGGCGGTGCGGGCGCTTGCCGCCCAGCACGCCGAGCCGCTTGTCGTCGGCGAACGTGGCGGCTGACATGGCGTTGCCGGCGACCACCGCCGTGGTCGCGCCGAATTCGAGCGGGTGCACGTCGTTGAAGGTGGTGCGGCCGGCAAAGTACAGGCTGACCGTCAGGTGCGACAGTCGGGGCACGCGCAGCGCGACCGGATCGCTGGTCACCACCTGGCCGGGCGCGATCGTGACCGATGGATGGCCGTGGAACGTCAACGCACGGTCGCTGGCGGCGTCGATGGCGGCAAGATTGTTGGACTGCGCGGCGCCGAGGGCGACATGCGCGCCGGTCACCACCATTGGTGCGCTGCCGTCATAGTTGGACAGGCGGATGCGTACGCGGTCGCCGCCGATGCTGGTCAGCACCGTTTGCCGCAGTGTGATGTTGGTGGCCACGGGCGGCGGCACCAGGGCGAGCTTGCCGGCTGGTTGGGCGCCCGGCGTCTTGTAACTGGCGTTGGGGCGCGTGTAATCGGGCGTCATCGGTTGCGCCCAGGTGGCGACCCATTTGCGAGCTTGTGGCGGCGCTGCGTGCAGGAGCGGGCAGGGCAGCAGCAAGATCGTCGCCAGCAGGATCAGGCCGAGTCGTTGTTGGAGCGGCATTGGATGGGTCATGGCGGCAGAGGATGTGTTTTGGCGGCTGGAATCGGGAGTGTCAGCGTGGCTGCAGACCCGTGGTCTTGCGATAGCTTGGCATGCACGTGGTAACCTTATCACGACAACTCTGGTTGAGGGCGATACATGCACGGGGGCAGCCTGGAACAACGCGGTGCAAGGCGGCTGGATGATCGGGCACGTCGAGGTGACGCATCGCCCCGTGGAAGGCGTCATTGCGCAGCCTTGCTGGCGGTGTGTGTCTGGCTTTGCCTGGCCGGATCGGCATTGGCGGCGACGCCGGCTCCCACGGTGACGGTGGCCTCGGGCACGCTTGCCGGTCTGGCCGACGGCCACGGTGGCGCCTTGTTTTTGGGCGTGCCCTATGCCGCCGCGCCGATCGGCAAGTGGCGCTGGCGCGCACCGCGCAAACCGCAGCCGTGGCAAGGCATTCGTCAGGCCGTGCACGAGCCGCCGGCCTGCCTGCAGAACAATTATCAATGGAACCGGCACGCGGCACGGCATGACAGCGAGGACTGCCTTTATCTGGACGTCCATACGCCCAAACTGCATCCGTCGCATTTGCTGCCGGTGATGGTGTGGATCCACGGCGGTTCCAACCGGGCCGGTGCCGCCGCGGGCACCGTGTACACGGATCTTGTGCGGCGCGGCATCGTGGTGGTAGCCATCCAGTACCGCCTCGGCGTGCTGGGCTTTCTGTCCACGCCAGCGCTGTCGGCGCAGCAGGGCGGGCATTCGGGCAATTACGGCTTGATGGACCAGTTGCGCGCATTGCAATGGGTGCGGCACAACATTGCCCGTTTTGGCGGTGATCCGGGCCAGGTCACCATCGCCGGCCAGTCGGCCGGTGCCATGGATGTGGGCTTGTTGACCGTGTTCGACAGTTCCAGACATCTTTTCGTGCGAGCCTGGGCCACCGGCGGCGTGCCGATGTTCGGCGAGCCGGTGCGCAGCCTGCAAGCCAACGAGGCATTGGGGCTGCAACTGGAATCGATCCTGGGCGTGAAGGATGATCCGGCGGTTTTGCGCAAGCTGCCGGCAAGCCGTCTGCTCAAGGCGGCATTGAAGCTGCACACGCCGGTGCTGGCAGCCAACAGCTACACTTGGTTGCAGGCAGTGGTGGATGGCCGGGTCATTCCGGAATCGCCGGCGCGCGCGCTGGCGCGGGGCGTTGCCGGTGCCGTGCCGTATGTCGTGTCGACCAACCGCATCGAGCTGCCGCTGGCCGGTGGCAATGCCTGGATCAAGCGCAGCCTGCAACAGGTGTTCGGCGCGCAGGCGTCGGCGGCGGAGCATTTTTACGGATTGGGCGGCAAGGGTGGCGCCGTCGATGCGCGTGACGCCAGCTACGGCAATCTGCTGCAACGCATGGGGACGGACATCCGTTTTCGTTGCCCGGCCGACAGGGTGACTGACCAGTATGCCGAACATGGTGGACGGACATGGCGTGCGCAGATGTCGGTGACCAGTGATCACGGTCCGTCCCATCACAGTGCCGAGCTGGGGTTTCTGTTCAACAATCTGCCGCTGGACACGGCGCATCCAGGCGTGTCCTTGCAGGACTATTTCGCCCGCTTCATCAAGACCGGCAACCCCAATGGACCGGGCATGGCGGTCTGGCCGCGTGTTCGCCCGGGGCAAGGCCAGTACGTGGATTTCACGTATCGCGGCGTGTCGGCAGGGCAGCATCTGGGCGGCGCCATTTGTCGCTTGCAGAACGGAACAGGATCGCGTTTTTCAAGTCTGGAATAGGCGCTGGCTTGCCGGCAGTGCGGGACGTGCGGCACGGGTTCTTCGCGAGGCTCGTCGCGCGCGGGCGCGCTCCTACGATGGCGATGCGGTGGACTGGCGTTTGACCAGCGTGTACTTCATCACTTCGTGATGCACGGGGGCGGATTTGCCTTCGCGATGATGGCGAATCTGGTCCAGCAGCAGCTGCACGGCGGTGCGTCCCATCGCGGTCACCGGCTGATGGATGGTGGTCAGCGCGGGCCAGATGGTGATGGCCACCGGGGTGTCGTCGAACCCGGTGATGGTGATGTCCTCGGGCACGCGCAATTGCATGCCGTGGGCCACGGCAATGGCGGCCGCGGCCATGTCGTCGTTGCTGCAGAAAATGGCCGTGGGACGGTTTTTGCGGGTCAGCAGGCGGGTGGCGGCGGTCAGCCCGGAGCGATAGGTGAACAGGCCGTCGGCAAGGTTGTCGTCGGGCACGTCGAGGCCGGCCTTGTGCATGGTGTCGATGAATGCCTGGGTGCGCAGCCGGCTGGAGGTGTGCTTGGGGTCGCCCTTGATGATGGCAATCTGCCGATGGCCCTGCTTGAGCAGATACCTTGTCATGGCGCAGGCGCCCTTGTAGTCGTCAATGCGCACGGACGTCACGTCATTGATGGGGGCGCCGGATGCCACGGTGACCACGCAAATGCCTTCGGCTTTGAGGTCGTCAATGGCCTGGCGTGAATCGCACAGGGGTGGTGGCAGGATGACACCGTCCACGCCGGCTTCAAGCAGGCGTTTCATGGCGGCACGCTGGTTGCGCGCGTTGTTGCATCTTTCCACGACAACTTGCGAATTGCTCAGGCTGCCTTCTTCCAGCACGCCGATCATCAGCTGGTTGAGATAGGCGGCGCTGGGGTTGTTGTACAGCACGCCGATGCGGGCAAGGCTGGAACTGCGCAACATGCGCCCGGCCAGATTGGGGCGGTAGTTGAGCGCCTTGGCCGCGGCCAGCACGCGCTCGCGCATGGCCTCGCCGACGTGGGGGTTGTGGTTGATGACGCGCGAGGCGGTCATCGGCGATACGCCGGCCTTTTGGGCAACGTCGAGAATGGTGACGGTATGGGAATCGCGTCGTTGGCGCTTGGGCATGGCGGTATGGAGCGATGGCTGCTTGGCGGAATGGGCCGCCGGAATGCCGGGCGGCAATGGAAACGCTCCCCAATGTTAGCGGTTGCCGGCGTCGTGTGTGTGCCCAACCTGCTGCCAGATCAATCCGTTGCCCGGTGGCTTGGTGCTGGTTCAGGAAATGGGCGGGTCGGCATGGCCGCGAAAGGGTCATGCGGATGAGGGCCGATATGTGTCTGGGCACGTGTCACGAGGCGGATGTCGGGTTGGCAGACGATTGCACCAACATGGTTACACGGAAATTCACCGCTTCAAGTTATGAGCATGAATGGTGCGACTACGGCAGTAGTGATGCATTCTTTTGCGTGCAAAATATCCTTATTATTTACTATAAATATTTGTTTTAAATGGGATATATTCGTAGATGATGCTTTTTGGCACACCGCTTGCTTCATGAACGATGTGGTTTGAAATGATTGCCACTTGATGGTGCGTACATCGTCTCGAACCATCAGTCCGTTCATCGAGGAGCATCGGAATGACAATGAAGCTGGTAGTCGTGGGCAACGGCATGGTCGGGCACAAGCTGCTTGAGGAGCTGGTGAACCTGCAGCCGCCAGGTCTGGAGGTGACCGTGCTGGGCGAGGAAGCGCGGCCGGCCTATGACCGCGTGCATCTGTCGGAATTCTTCACCGGCAAAAGTGCCGACGAGCTGTCGCTGGTGGCACCGGGATTTTTTGAAAACGCCGGCATCCAGTTGCGCCTGGCCACGCGTGCCGTGGCCATCGATCGGGTGAAAAAGCGCGTGACGACCAGCGCCGGTGACGTGCTGGCCTATGACAAGCTGGTCATGGCCACGGGATCGGTGCCGTTCGTGCCCCCCATTGCCGGCCGCGATCGACCGGGTTGTCTGGTGTATCGCACGCTGGACGACCTGGAGCTGATGACGCAATGGAGCCAAAGCTCCCGGCACGGCGTGGTCGTGGGCGGCGGCCTGCTGGGTCTTGAGTGCGCCAAGGCGTTGCGCGACCTTGGCCTGGAAACGCATGTGGTGGAGTTTGCTCCACGGCTGATGGCGGTGCAGGTCGACGACCTGGGCGGGCAGATGTTGCGCCAGTCGATCGAGGATCTCGGGCTGGTCGTGCACACCGGCAAGAACACGCAGGGCATCATCGACGGCGACGAGCGGCGTCATCGCATGGTATTTGCCGACGGCAGCCATCTGGAAACCGACATGATCGTGTTTTCCGCCGGCATCCGCCCGCGTGACGAACTGGCGCGCGGCAGCGAGCTGGGTGTGGGCAAGCGCGGCGGCATCATGGTCGACAACTTCTGCCGCACGCGCGACCGCGACGTCTACGCCATCGGCGAGTGCGCGCAGTGGGGCGGCAAGACCTTCGGGCTGGTGGCGCCGGGCTACGACATGGCGCGCGTGGTGGCCAACCACATCAACGCCCTTGTCACCCGCAAGCGGCCGGCCACGTTGCCCGAGTTCGGCGGCGCGGACATGTCGACCAAGCTCAAGCTGATGGGTGTGGACGTGGCCAGCCTGGGCGACGCGCATGGCACCACGCCCAGCAGCCGCAGCTACCAGTTCAGCGACGGTCGGCGCCAGATCTACAAGAAGCTGGTGGTGTCCGCAGACGGCAAGCGCCTGCTTGGCGGCGTGCTGGTGGGCGATGCCGCCGACTACGGCACGCTGCTGCAGATGATGCTCAACGGCATCGAGCTGCCGGCCGCGCCCGAATCGCTGATCCTGCCGGTCGTCGACGGCAAGGCCTCACCGGTCTTGAGCGTGGATGCCTTGCCGGACTCGGCGCAGGTTTGCTCGTGCAACAACGTCAGCAAGGGACAAATCTGCGCCGCCGTGGGCGAAGGTGCCACCAGCATCGACGCGATCAAGCAGGCGACCCGGGCGGGCACGACTTGCGGTGCCTGCGTGCCGCTGGTCACGCGGATCATGCAGGCGGAAATGAAGCGGCAGGGCCTGGCGGTCGACAACCACCTGTGCGAGCACTTTGCCTATTCACGCCAGGAGCTGTACCACCTGGTGCGCGTGCATGGCATCAAGCGCTTCGACGACTTGCTGGCGCGTCACGGCCGGGGGCTGGGTTGCGACATCTGCAAGCCGGTGGTGGCCAGCATTCTGGCCTCGTGCTGGAACGAATTCGTGCTGCGCGAGGAACACGCTTCGCTGCAGGATTCCAACGATTATTTTCTGGGCAACATCCAGAAGGACGGCACGTATTCAGTGGTGCCGCGCATGCCCGGTGGCGAGGTGACGCCCGAAAAGCTGATCGCCGTTGGCGAGGTGGCGCGCAAGTACGGCTTGTACACCAAACTGACCGGCGGGCAGCGCGTGGACATGTTCGGTGCGCGGCTGGAGCAGTTGCCGCTGATCTGGGAAGAACTGATCGCGGCCGGGTTCGAGTCCGGCCAGGCCTACGGCAAGTCGGTGCGCACAGTGAAGTCGTGTGTCGGCTCGGCCTGGTGCCGCTACGGCGTGCGCGATGCGGTGGGCACGGCCATTGATCTGGAAAACCGCTACAAGGGATTGCGCTCGCCGCACAAGCTGAAGTTTGCCGTGTCCGGCTGCGCGCGCGAATGCGCCGAGGCGCAAAGCAAGGACGTGGGTGTGATCGCCACCGAGAAGGGCTGGAACCTGTACGTGTGCGGCAATGGCGGCATGAAGCCGCGGCATGCCGAGATGCTGGCCAGCGATCTCGATCGCGACACCTTGATCCGCTGCATCGACCGCTTCCTGATGTTCTACATCCGCACCGCCGACCGCCTGCAACGCACCAGCGTGTGGCGTGAAAACCTCGAAGGCGGCATGGACTATCTGCGCGATGTGGTCATCAACGACAGCCTGGGCATCGCCGACGAGCTGGAGGCGGAAATGAAGATCGTCATCGACAACTACCAGTGCGAGTGGAAGAAGGCGCTCGGTGATCCCAAGGTGCGCCGGCGCTTTCGCCACTACGTCAACTCCGACGCGGCCGACGACCAGGTGGCTTTCGTGGCCGAGTGCGGGCAGATCCGCCCGGCCACCGCGGACGAAAAGCGTCAACCGTCGGCGCTTGCCGTCGCGGACACGGCAGCGGAGTGAACGCATGACCAACCAGGAGGCGACCATGAACGAGTGGACTTACGTGTGCCGGATCAACGACATCGTGCCCGATACCGGCGTGTGCGCGAAGGTGGGCGACGAACAGGTCGCCGTGTTTCGCGTTGCCGGCGATGCCTTGCATGCGATCGGCAACATCGACCCGGATTCCGGGGCGGCCGTGCTGGCGCGCGGTCTGGTCGGCAGCATTGGCGAGCGTGTCGTGGTGGCGTCGCCCATTCACAAGCAGCACTACGACTTGCGCACCGGCGAATGTCTGGAGATGCCGCAGTATGCGGTGCCCGCGTGGCAGGTCCGGCGCGATGGCGATGCCGTGCTGGTTCACCGCGAGGCGCGGTGAGCCAGCACGTGACGTCGTGACTGAATGGGTGGCCGCGCATGGCGCGCGGCCGAACCGAGCGCTCAGGCAGCCAGGGCCACGGCGTCGGCGCCGGCCGGTATCCGCATCGGCGATGACGCGTCGGTGACGGCGCGCCATGTGGCTTCGGCCACGTCTTGGACGTACGTGATCGGGCTTGAGGTGTCGCCCAGTTCGGCCATGAATTGCCGTGCGAGGTCGACATAGGCCTCGTGGTCAAGCCCTTGTCCCCGCGCGCCAGCTTGCGCATTGTCGCCAAAGCGCGTTTCGGGCGAACGGCCCGGAAGCACCAGGTGCGCGCGGATGCCATGCGGGGCCAGTTCCAGCGCCATCGATTCGGTGAACGCGTTGACCGCCGCCTTGCTGGCCGTGTACAGCGAAACCAGCGGCAGCGGTTTCAAGGTCACGGTCGAGGTGACGTTGACGATGACGCCTTCGCGACGCTGGCGAAATTGCGGCAGCACGGCCTGCGTCACCGCCATGGTGCCGATCGTGTTGGTCTCGAACAATTCGCGCGCCAGGGTCGGTGTCGTCAGCTCGAAAGGTGCCGCGGCGCCGATGCCGGCGTTGTTGACCAGCGCGTCAATCGGCCCGGCCGCGTCCACGGCCTTGCGGATGCTGTCGGAATCGGTCACGTCCAGCGGCAGGATGCGCAGGTTTTCGGAAGCGGGCAGGAGGTCTGCGCGTGGCGTGCGCATGGTGGCGATGACCCGCCAGTGGCGATCAAGAAAATGGCGGGCGATTTCCAGGCCGAAGCCGGACGAACAGCCGGTGATCAGGATGGTTTTCATGGGAGCTTCCCGGTTTGGTGTGATGTGGTGCCGTCACCATAAAGGCCGGAATCCATACCATCTATAATCCACAGTCTGCATTTTGTTTGAAAGAGTCCGGACATGATCGATCCGCTTGCCGAGGTGGTCACGCTGCTGCAGCCCAGTGCCCGGTTTTCCAAGCTGGTTGTCGGCGCCGGCGCCTGGCGCATCACGCGTTCGGACGAAGGGCAACCGTACTATTGCGTGATGCTCGACGGCGGTTGCCGCATCGCGGTTGGAGAACACGATGTGATCGAGCTGCAACCGGGCGACTTCGCCATGATTCCGGCGGCCCACGACTATGTGGTGAGCAGCCGCGAGCCGCCGCCCGAAGGGACTGAAACACCGCCGGTCATGCTCGGTGAGGGGCGGTTTCGTGTCGGGTCCGAAAGCGGTCCGGTCGACGTGTGCATGTTGATCGGGCACTGCCGTTTTGCCGCGCCGGATGCCAACCTGCTGGTGTCGCTGTTGCCGCGGCTGGTGCATGTGCGCAACGGGCACCGCCTGGCCGCGCTGATGAAGCTGGTGAACGAGGAGTCGCGCGCGCGACGGCCGGCGCGGGACGTCGTGCTTTCACGCTTGCTGGAAGTGCTGTTCATCGAGGCGTTGCGTGCCACGGCGGAGACCGCGGCGTCGCCGGGCCTGGTGCGGGGGCTTGCCGACGCACGCGTTGCCGACGCCCTTCGTGCCATGCACGAACGCCCGTCGCATGCCTGGACGGTGGCGGAGTTGGCGGACGTGGCGGCGCTGTCGCGCTCGGCTTTTTTCGAGCGCTTCGGGAAGACGGTCGGCGTGGCGCCGATGGCTTATCTGCTGGCGTGGCGCATGGGGCTGGCCAAGCAATGGCTGCGACAGGGGCAGCGACGCATCGCCGAGATCGCCGAACGCGTCGGTTATCGCTCGGCCAGCGCCTTCAGCGTGGCCTTCACGCGTTGCGTCGGCCAGTCGCCGGGGCAGTATGCGCGGGGTGATGGTTAGAGCGTGGCAGTGCCGAACAGGCAAGATTTTTGTCGGCGCTGTCCGTCGATGTTTCCGCTTTGGTCAGATGTGCCGTGGTCCTTGGCGGTTGGCAAGCGCCCGGTATTCCTGCCTGCGGGAAACCGGTTTTCGGTCAACGTGAGAGGTAGAGGGCAATGTGCGCGGCTACTTCGTCCGGTGCCTCGAGCGGCAGCAAGTGACCGACCCGCGGCAATTCGTGGATTTCCGGGTTGGGCAGGTACGGGACAAGACGCTGCGCAAGAACAACGGGCGGGTCTACCGGGTCACGTTCCCCGGTCAACAGCAGCGTGGGTGCGTCGATGCGGGATGTCACTGGGCTGATATCTTCGTGCATGGCATACCCGGGCCAGGCAGCTTTGGCGTCGGGATGGCCAGCCAGGCTGTCGGCAACGGTTTGGTCGCGTATCGCATTTTTGAGCGGTGTTGCGGTCAGCACGTTGTCCAGGGTTGCTTCGATGCTTGCGCGGCTGTCGTAGGCGGTCTGCATGGCCCGGAGCTGGGATGCAGGCGGATTCATGGGCTGCGCGGGCGACGGCGCGACGAGCACGAGCGCCCGCAGCCAGCCGGGTTGCTGTCCGGCCAGATACTGGGCGATCTTGCCACCCATGGAGTGGCCGACCAGGACAACCCGATCCAGCTCCATGGCTTGGATCATCTGCGCGATGGCTGCGGCCAGGTCGGCGATTCGATAACCGCCTCTGGAGGGACCGGATTGGCCCCAGCCGGGCAAGTCCGGGACGACGCATCGATGGTTGTCGCGCAGGGCGGCCACGACCTTGTCCCAGGTGCGCCCGGATCCGCCCCAGTAGTGGAGAAACACGAGAGTGGTTCCGCCGTGGCCGTGATCTGCGACGTGCAGGTCGGCGATATCCGTCTTGATCTGCATGACTTGGGCTCCGAATGTTGGGGGGTGCACAGCCTATGCTGTATCTTCAAGTGATAGAATGGCATTTGTTTTATATAGAGAAGATCGTAAAACGATCGAATCACATGGATCGCATTCGGCAACTCAAGGTGCTCATGGCAGCCGTCCGGCACGGCAGCATCGCCGCGGCAGGACGGGAAGTGGGCCTGTCGCCGGCCATGGCGGGCAAGTATCTGGGCGCGCTCGAGTCGACCTTGGGCGTGCGGCTGCTGCATCGCACCACGCGTGCGTTGTCGCTCACGGAGGCGGGTCAGCGGTATCTGTCGGCATCGCAAGAAATACTGCGTGCCCTGGATGACGCCGACGCCGAGGTGCGCGCGGGTACCCGGCAGCTGTCCGGCCCCATCCGGCTGGGTCTGCCGCGCGCCTACGGCGAGCTGAAACTGGCCGGGGTGCTGGCGGCGTTCTGCCAGCGTTATCCGGAAATCACGCTGGATTTGCACACGGATGAGCGCTATGCCGATCTGGTTGACGACAGGCTGGATCTCGCCGTGCGCATCGGTCGGCTGGCCGATTCCGCGTTGCGGGTACGGCGCATCGGAACGGTGGCGATGGGGGTGTTCGGTTCGCCCGATCTGGTGGGTGCGGATGCGCGCGAGGACCTGGCACGCGTTCGCATGCTGCCGCGGCTTGCCTTTGCCGCCGCCCGGTCACCGGGAGATTGGACGGCGCATGACGAAGCCATGCGCGCCTTTGCCATCGACGGCAAGTGCGTCATGCGTTCGGACGAGATCGGGCTGCTGGTGCGGGCCGCCGTTGCTGGCATCGGGATTCTTTATGCGCCGGGGTTCGCCGTCGAGGACGCGTTGGCCCATGGCGATCTCGTGCCGCTGTTGCCCAATTACCACTTTGCGCCTCTCGATCTGCAGATTGTCTACAACGATCGGCACCATCAGCCGGCGCGTGTCAGGGCGCTGATCGATTATCTACAGCAACATGGGCTCAGGGCGCGGACCAACCGACCCGTTTGAGTCAATGGCCGCCATTTTCCTCGCGGGTCTGCAGCAACTTGTCGACCCGCCGCGCGTCGGCGGGCGTGGCCGGGTTGAAGATCAGCAGGCTCAGGTCGGGGCGACCGTCGACGGCTAAGGTCGAGTATTCGAGGGCCAGCGTGCCGGCTCGGGGATGGCGCAGATGCTTGGTGCCGGAGCCGAATGTGGACACGTCGCTGGCATTCCACATGGCCTTGAACTCGGGGCTGCGATGGCTCAATTCATCGACCAGCGCCTCGACTTCGCGCGTTGCGCCGGCGCGCAGCACGTCGGCACGGAAGACCGTCACCACATGGCGCGCGACGCTTTCCCAATTGAGCTGGGCCGCGCGCACCCGGGGCGTGCAGAAGATCAGGCGCAGGATGTTGCGCTGCGCCACCGGGAGCAGGGCGTAGTCGGTCAGCACGGCGGCCGCGGCACGGTTCCAGGCGACCACGTCCCAGGTGGCGGTCTTCACGATGGCCGGGCTGGACGGCAGTGCGTCGAGCACGCGTTGCAGGCGCGGTGTCACGCCTTCGACCGCCTGGTAGCGCGCCTTGGGCGGGCGTCCCAGTGCCAGCAGGAACAGGTGCTCGCGCTCGGTGTCGGTCAGCATCAGCGCATCGGCGATGCGTTCGAGTGTGCCGGCCGACGGTGCGCCGCCGCGGCCCTGTTCCAGCCACGTGTACCAAGTGGTGCTGACGTTGGCGCGCAGGGCCACTTCCTCGCGCCGCAGGCCGGGCGTGCGCCGGCGCGTCATGGGGAAGCCGAGCGCCGCCGGGTCGAGCCGGGCGCGACGGTCTTTCAGGAAGGTGCCAAGGGGTTGGTCGTGATGGTCAGGCATGCGCAGACTGTTGGTTTTCATACCCGGATAAGATCACTACTTTAACCGGATGTCGGACGTGCCCATGATAGCGAATCTTTCTTGGACAGAGGATTTGCCATGCGTGTTTTCGTTACCGGCGCCACCGGATTCATCGGCTCCGCCGTCGTGAAAGAATTGCTCGCCGCGGGGCACGAAGTGCTTGGCATGACCCGCTCGGATGCGGGTGCCACGGCCTTGGCCGACGCCGGTGCCGCAGTCCATCGCGGCACGCTCGAGGATCTCGACAGCCTGCGTCGTGGCGCGGCCGATGCGGACGCCGTGATCCACACTGCCTTCATCCACGATTTTTCGAAATTTGCCGAAAGCTGCGAGCGGGATCGGCAGGCCATCGAGGCGCTGGGGGCCGAACTGGAAGGTTCCGCGCGACCGTTGCTGGTCACCCATGGCGTCGGCGGACTGGTCCGGGATGGGGCCGGCACCGAGGACGACATGCCGCCGCCTCCTTCATCGGCTTATCCCAGAGCGTCGGAAGCGGTCGCGGCTGCGTTGGAGGCTCGCGGCGTGCATGCGGCAGTGGTGCGATTGCCGCAGGTTCACGACACGACCAGGTTCGGATTGATCTCGCCTCTCATCCAGATCTACCGGGAGAAGGGCGTGTGCGCGTATGTCGGCGAGGGTTCCTGGCGCTGGGCGGCGACGCATGTGCTTGATGTTGCGCGCCTGTACCGGCTGGCGATCGAGAAGGCCAAGCCGGGCGCGCGCTATCACGCTGTCGCGGAAGAAGGCGTGTCGATGCGGGCGATTGCCGAAGCCATCGGGCGGCATCTGGATCTGCCGGTGCGGTCCGTCGCCGTGGAGGATGCCGACGACTTTTTCGGCTGGATGGCCATGTTCGTCGAGTGGAATCTGGCGGCCACGAGCGTGAAAACGCGGCAAGAACTCGGCTGGGAACCTGTCGGGCCCGGGCTGATCGCCGATCTCGAGAACGGAGAATATTGACTTCGACTCAATGGGTCATGCCCCGCTGTGAAATCGCGGCGGGGCATGGCTGTCATGGCGTGGCAGCGCGGGATTGGCTGGCCGGACGTGATGTGTTTGCGCCGGGAGCGCGCGGGTCAGGCGTCGGCGCCCCGTGCTGCCGGTCATGCC
>DASVGR010000138.1:0-2912 GCA_036379395.1 Rhodanobacteraceae bacterium
TGCAACGCGGCAACCACCGTGGCGGCCAGATCATCCGCATGCACGGGCTGCCGCAGACCGTTGCCGCGCGGCAGCAAGAACACGCGCCGACGACGAGCCTGCGCCGCCATTTTTTCCAGGCTGCCGCCCGGTCCGCCGTAAATCAGCGTGGCACGCACGATGGTGCAGGTGCCGCCCAACACCCGTGCGCGCGCCAGCAGGCGTGCTTCAGAGTCACGCAGCCGCTGCGACAACTCGCGCTCGGCCGCCAGCGGCGAATCACGCTTGCTCAGCGCGCTCATCGACGACATCGCCACGATGGCCGGCGATCCGGCCACGGCGGCACGTTCCAGCCAATGGCTGAAATGGTCCAGCGGACCGACGCAGACAATCGCCTCCACCGACGCCGGCAGCGCCGGCACCTTGTCCGGCAGCGCGCCACGCAACCACGTCGTGCCCGGCGTCGCGGCATGTTCGCCGCGACTGACGGCCGTCACCGCCACGCCGCGTGCCGCCAGGCGCGGCAACAAGAATTGGCCGATCAGGCCGCTGGCTCCAAAAACAACCGTCGTCATGCCGTCGTTCGCAAGTTGGCTGGCGCCTTTATACCGTGCCGGCGGCGATACGGCGAAATCGGGCCGCCGCGGACACTTACAATGGATGCGTTCAATCACCCTTCCCGTCATGCCCAGCCTGCGCAAAATCATCCACATCGACATGGACGCGTTCTACGCGTCGGTCGAGCAGCGCGACGATCCCTCGTTGCGCGGCAAGCCGGTGGTGGTGGCCTGGCGCGGCCAGCGGTCGGTGGTATGCGCGGCCAGCTACGAGGCGCGCAAGTTCGGCGTTCATTCGGCCATGCCGGCCGTGCGCGCCGAACGGCTGTGCCCGCAGGCCATCTTCGTGCCGCCGGATTTTGCGCGCTACAAGGCCGCCTCCCACGCCATCCACACGGTGTTCCATCAATACACGCCGTTGATCGAGCCGTTGTCGCTGGACGAAGCGTATCTGGATGTCACCGAAGCGTCGCGCGGGCGTTCGGCCACGGCCATCGCGCAAGCCATTCGCGCGAAGATTTTCACGCTCACGCACCTGACCGCCTCGGCCGGCGTGGCACCCAACAAGTTTCTGGCCAAGATCGCCTCGGACTGGCACAAGCCGAACGGCATCATGGTCGTCCGCCCGCGCGACGTCGAAGCGTTTTTGACGCCGCTGGACGTAGCGCGCATACCCGGCGTGGGCAAGGTGATGCAGGCCCGGCTGGCGGCACTGGGCATCGGCACGGTTGGCCAGTTGCGCGCACGCCCGCGCGAGGAACTGGAACAACGCTTCGGCCGCTGGGGCGTGCGCCTGCACTACCTGTCACACGGCATCGACGAGCGCCCGGTGCAAAGCGATCGCCCGACGCTGCAGGTGTCGGCCGAAGACACGTTTGCCAGCGACCTGCCCCTGGACGCGCTCGAACCGCACATCCGCCAGCTCGCCGCCACCACCTGGGCACGCCACCAGCGCCAGCACGAACGCGTCGCGCGCACGGTGACGCTGAAACTCAAGACGACCGATTTCCACATCCTGACGCGCAGCCTGACACCGCCGCGCCGGCCGACCAGCGAGGCCGAGCTGGCCGACCTTGCCTGCGCGCTGCGCCAGCACGTGGCACTGCCTGCCAGCACGCTTTATCGCCTCGTGGGCGTAGGGCTCTCGGGCTTTGTCGACATCGCCAGCGAAGCCGCGCAAGGTGACCTGTTCGATGCCGATTCCGCGCCGTAAGGGTGCGATGTTTTTGTAGGAGCCCGCCCGCGGGCGAAGGAATCTTGCTTCGCGCCGGCATCGCGCCATCGCGCGCAGGCGCGCTCCTACATGAGCATCAAGCCGCAAAGCCTTTGTAGGAGCCCGCCCGCGGGCGATGGGATCTTGCTTCAAACCAGTCGCCATCGCACACGGGCGCACTCCCACGGGACGTGGCTTCAGCTCACGCGAATCCAGCGCCACAATTCACGCCAGCTCGGCTTTTTGCCAAACATCAAAATACCGGTGTGATAAATGCGCGCGGCCAGCCACACGCAGCACCACATGCCGATCACCAGCAGCGCCAACGAACCGATGAGATTGGCCAGCGGGATCGACGTCAACGCCCAGCGCACCGGCATCACGAACGGCGAAAAGAACGGTATCCACGACATCACGTTGGCCAGCGTGCCAGTCGGATTGGCGATGGAGCCGAACATCGACAAAAAGCCGATCAGGATCAGCACGGTGACCACGGTCGCGTACTGCTGGGTTTCCTGGACCGAGTTGCACATCGAGCCGACCGCCGCATACAACGCGCCAAACAGCAAGAAACCCAGAACGAAGTACAGCAGGAACACGACCACCATCGAACCACTGATGGACAACGTGGAGAACACGGCCAAGGCACTCGGGCTGGCCCCCATGGCTCCGACCAGATGCGCCGCCTGCGTGGTGATCAGCAGCGCGGACACGCCCCAGATGGCCATCTGCAGCAACCCGGCCGAGCCCACGCCAAGCACCTTGCCCATCAGCATCTGGAACGGGGTCAGTGACGAAATCAACACCTCCACCACGCGCGAGGTTTTTTCCTCGACCACCGACGTCATGGTGCGGGCGCCAAACGAAACAATGGCGACGTACAACAAGAAACCCATGCCGTAGGCCACGGCAAACGCCGAGCCGCCGGACTGTCCCGTCAGCTTGCCCTCGGACACCCGCTTGGCCGACATGTCCACCGGATGCATGGCCTTGTCGACCATGGCAGTGTCGATGCCTGCCTTGGTCAGACGCGTGGAAGCGAAAATCTTGGACAACTCGCTTTGCAGCGTACCCATGGCCTTGAGCGAGCTGACGTTGCTGCCGTAGTAGGTGAGCTTGCCGCTGTCGAGCACGCCCGGCGTCAACTCCAGCACGCCGTCGTA
>DASVGR010000139.1:0-5351 GCA_036379395.1 Rhodanobacteraceae bacterium
TGCCCGGCGGGCACGGCCATTTGACCGACACCGGGCTGGCCATCAGCGCGGCGCTGGTCGTTGCCTATTTCCTGCTCAATTACTGGAGCGTGAAAATCTTCGCGCACTCCAACACGGTCATCACCATCTTCAAGATGGTCATCCCGACAACGACCGCCTTGCTGCTGATCGCCAGCGGTTTCGACGCGCACAATTTCACGGTCGGCATCCACGGCGGCCCGCATCACACCGACTTCGCCTCGGTGCTGACGGCCGTGGCCATTGCCGGCATCGTGTTCAGTTTCAACGGTTTCCAGAGCCCGGTGAACCTGGCTGGCGAAGCGCGCAACCCCGGCAAGACGATTCCGTTCGCCGTGGTCGTGTCGATCCTGCTTGCCGCCGCCATCTACGTGCTGTTGCAGGTCGCCTACATCGGTGCCGTGCCGGCCGACATGCTGGCCAACATCGGCTGGCACGGCATCAACTTCCGCTCGCCGTTCGCCGACCTGGCCATGCTGCTGGGCCTGCAATACCTGTCCGTGCTGCTGTTTGCCGACGCCGTGGTCAGCCCCAGCGGCACCGGCATGACCTATACCGCGACCACCGCGCGCATGATCTACGGCATGGAACGCAACGGCACGCTGCCGAAGATTTTCGGCCGCATCCATCCGCGTTTCGGCGTGCCGCGTCCGGCGATGTGGCTGAACCTGGTGGTCAGTTTCATCTTCATGTTTTTCTTCCGCGGCTGGGGCACGCTGGCTGCCGTCATTTCCGTCGCCACGGTCATTTCCTACCTGACCGGCCCGGTCAGCGTGATGACGCTGCGCCACACCGCGCCCGACCTGCATCGCCCGCTGCGCATCGCCGGCATGCCGATCCTGGCCTGTCTGGCATTCGTGTTTTCCACCGAGCTTTTGTACTGGGCGCGCTGGCCGCTGACCGGCGAGATCATTGTGCTCATGGCAGTCGCCCTGCCGGTGTATTTCTATTACCAGTGGAAGGCGCGCTGGCACGATTTCGGCCGCCAGTTGCGCGGCTCGTGGTGGCTGATCGCCTACCTGCCGGCCATGGCGCTGGTGTCGTATCTGGGCAGCGCCACCTTCGGCGGCATCAACGTCATCCCCTACGGCTGGGACCTTGTGGTCGTAGCGCTGGTGGGCGCGGCATTCTATTTCTGGGGCGTCAAATGCGGCTGGCGCACGCCGTCGATCGAAGCCATCCAGATGGAGGCCAAGGCCAACCCCGACGAGCTGCTGGTGCCGCCGGACGAGGAAGAAGCCGAGCGCGTCACCGGGCACTGAAAGGCGCCAACGTCCGACAACCGGACGTTGGCCAATCCAGCTTCTTCGCGCGCAGGCGCGCCCCACCAAAAAACTTCGCTCCAACTGTAGGAGCGCGCCTGCGCGCGATGACATGATGTCGGCCATGTAACCCTTTTCGCCCACTGGCGAGCCCCACCAAAAAGCTTCGCTCCGCCGTGGGAGCGCGCCTGCGCGCGATAGCGAGATGCGGGGGCCGCGGCAAGAACCCTTCACCCGCGCGCGGTCTCTTGCAATCGCAGGGAATTGTCCCTGACGCCCATCTCCGCGGCTCAATGGCTGGACGATGCCGCTGATCCAATCAGGTACACGGCATACATGTTCATCTCCACCGTGATGGTGCCAACTTCAAGCCGGGGTGGCGGTGGTTGGGTCATGCCGACAACCTTGGGCGGCGAAGGAGGTGGTGGCGCGGGCGGCGGGGCTCCGAAACGCCCGCCGGCACCGTCATCCCATGAACCGGCTTGCACGCCATAGGCAAATTGTGGCGCCACCTCGGACACGCTGTACAACCCCGTGATACGCACCCCGTACGCGGCCGCCAGTTGCCTGGCCGCGGCGCGCGAATTGGCAACCGCCTGCGCACGCAGATGCATGCGAATCTTGCCAATGTCGCTGCGCCCCACGTCAATCCCGTCAATTCGCACTTCCTTGCTGGCCTTCACCTTGGCGATGAAATGCTGCAAGTCGGGCAAGGCATCAAACGTGGCGCTGACACCACGCGACACTTCCGTACCGACAAACACCCTTTTTTGATCCCGGTATTCGTAATCGGGGCTGATCCGAAGGCTGCTGGCGTGGGTTTTGCCAGCCAGTGCGCCAGTCTTTTTCAAGGCTGTCAGGATGGCCTTGATATAGGTGTCAACTTTGCGCCGTGCCGCATCCGGCACCTTGTCAATCACATCCACGCCAAGATGGATCGTGAACCGGTCGGGCACGTATTGGCCTTGTGCATGCCCCTTGACCAGAATGTGCGGTGCCGAAGGCAACGCATGAACCTGCGCCCACGCCGCAGCAGGCAAGCACAGCATGAGCACGATCAATCCGAATCGACGCATCGCCATCCCCTCAAATTGTTCCCACAAAGGCGATCATAACCCGACATCAACGCAGGCTGAGGATATCCCCCAACAACGCCTGCGCCGTCACTTCGGCACCGGCGCCCGGCCCCTGGATGACCAGCGGCTGCGAGTGGTAGCGCGTGGTGGTGATGGCGAACTGGTTGTCGGTGCCGGCGAGGTTGGCGGCCGGATGCGTCGGCGGTACCACGGACAATCCCACGCGCGCGTGACCACGTTGGTCGGTTACCCGATCACCGCAGTCGTATTGACGGGACGCCACGTGGCCCTCCGCATCTACTTCAATTAGTCGCCCTTGAACAATTCGCCGCACCACACCCTTGCAGACTTCACCTCGCAGCGGCCTCGACAACGCCACACCATTGTGCGCGTTCATGAGGCCGCGGTGATTCGTCGACCCGACCAGAGGCCTTCAGGCCTCCCGACATCGACAAAATCCAGGCACAAAAAAGCCTCAACCAACGCATCAGCCAGCGCAGGTTGTAACCGGCGGCCGCCAAGACCGCGTTCTGGGCGTCGCCCAGCGCGCCTTTCAGAAAGCAGCGACGCAGGCGGTGATCGGCTTTCAGATGGCCGATCACCGGCTCCACGGAGGCGCGTCGTTTGAGCCATTGCCAGTCTTCCGGACTCAGGTGCTTGGGCATGCCGCGATGCATCACGCGTGCCCCAGCCACCTTGCGTCCGCGATAGCCCAAGTCCACCAGCACGTGTGTGGGCGACACACCGGTCAGGATACCCACCTGTTCGTGTTGGTCACACAGGGTGTCGCCGTCGTAGGGATTGCCCGGATAGCTGCGCGCGCCCAGGATGAAGGCCTTCTTCGCGCTGATCGCGTTGCTGACTTTGACGCCAAATTCATACGGATTGCGCGCCTTGCCCTTGCTGATGCATTCCACTTCCGGCGCATGCCATGCGTAGATTTTGTGCTTGCTCTTGCGCTCTTGTTGACGCAACTGATCGGCGCGTTCGAGTGTCGGTTGCAACCGTTCCAGCGCCTCGGATGACGCCTTGCGTTGAATGTCCCGGATCAGACGGCCCACGAGGGTTCGCTGCCTGGCGATCACCCGTCGCATGCGTTTGTATTGTCGGGCATGCGCGTAGCGGCCCGCGCGCCGGGCCAGGCGCGGACCCACGCGCTGGTAGCTTTGGCGCAGATCGATGTGTTCACGGCTCGCCGCGTCCACCAGCTTGGCGCGCGCCGTTTCCAGCAGGCGGCTGTCGGTGGGATGGGCCACATCCTTTTCCTGCACGGTGCTGTCGATGACCACGCGCTTGAGGTCGCTGCGGTTGATCGCCTTGAGGTTTTGTGCGGCGGCGATGGTCTGTGCCAGCAGTTCTTCGACGCCTTCCTCGCCCAGGCGCTTGCGGTAGCGCGTGAGTGAGGAGTTGTCGCACGGCAGGCGGGTCTGGAACACCACCTCGCCACAAAAATATTGAAAGTACGGGTTCTCCAGCCAGCGCTGGCACACCGCTTCGTCAGACAGGTTGTACGCGTGTTTGAGATACAGCAACCCGATCACCAACCGCGCCGGCAACGGGCGTCGGCCGGCACCCGCCGGGATCGACGGCAAGGTGTGTCCGATGGCGGTGATCAGGTCATCCCACGGCATGATCTGCGCGACCCGCACCAGTGGGTGGGTCATGTCGATCATGTTTTCCAGCCGCGCCCGGAACAGGTCTGCCTCGGTGTTGTGTGGATTGTCGGCTGCGCAGGACTGATGGGCCATCAAATTTTCCCCAGAAATTGCAAGAAAAGGGATGCCGAGCTTGCGAAATGTGGGGTTTTGGCACCCAAGAATGCGAACATTTTACAAGGTATATCAGTTGGTTGGGAATTTTTCAGGGGCAACCAATTACCTTGGCCCCGTTTGTTCCACTCGCTCATCCAAAGACAATTCGTCGTACGTTCTCTTCATTGCGACATCCCATGTCAGATTGGTCAGGGCGTTGCACATGGAACTTGGCGCGCCCCATCTATTTCACCATCAATTACTAATAGACCTATTATTAACAGATTCAATATGTCCACTTTTAGAGACAATATAAATAAAACTCCCTCTATCATCGATTACATGGCGGCCATGATATGGCTTTAAATGGAAAGAAAAAATATACTTACCTTCATACATGCCAATTGATACCTTATAATTGGATACGTTTGACACAAATTTTTGGAAATCATCCTCACTAGGCTCAGCTCTTAAATTTTTACTAAATTCAATATAGACCGGACGAGCCACGCTTAACGCCCCTGATGGGAAACCACAAGAAACAATGACTTCTTTTTTCTCACAGGACGACACTCCCAGCACCACAAGGCACAACATGGAGCCCAAGTAAACAAGTCTTCTATTCATGCAGCACTCCCGGACGAAGGTGACGGTGCTGGCGCGGCCCAAGGCGTCGTAGGCGTAGCTGGCCTTGAGGTGACTTGCGTCATCAAGCACAAAGACGCGATAGGGTATAATATCAAGAGACTTAATTCATTATGAAAAAGCCACCCTCAGCACAACTATTTATCACAAATACTTTTCCAATTAATCCACTACCGGCCATAACCACACGACAATCGGGAACTAGTTTGGCTTATTTGAGAATAATGTTCAAACTCCCACACTTGAGTGGGAAACTCTGATGACCGCACCACTCGCTTGGCTATGCACTCATGGTGGAAGTAAAGTATTGCAGTATAGGACCCAGCCGTATTACCTCCCATAATGTGTAGGCTAAACCCAAGCTTCGATGTCGCGATGAACGCACTGTGAACATCACCCAAGTCCACATAAGCAGTCATCGGCACAACGATTGGCTTATCGCCCCTACTTACATTAAGATCTGCAATTATACTCTCGGGAGGATCCCCGATATCCCCACCCCAAAATAGTGCCGACTTATACAAGAAAAGCTTATCCACTTTCTTCTGTTGGATAATAACTACAATTCTTTGACCATTTTCACTTACCACCTTCAGTTT
>DASVGR010000140.1:0-25392 GCA_036379395.1 Rhodanobacteraceae bacterium
CAGGCCAGCAATCCGGCCAACGTCAGCACGATGCACACGCCGAGGATGACGTTCGCATCGAAGTGAATGGTCGCCACTTGTTCGATGGTGTCGTGCATCGCCAGCGTCAGGCCGCCACCCGCGGCAACGCCGATGGCCAGGCCGGCAAGGACTTGCCACAGGCCGCTGCGCACAACCAGTCTTGCCAGTCGCGCGGGAGCGGCGCCGAGCGCCATGCGTACGCCGAATTCGCGCTCGCGTGCGTTGACTGCAACCGCCATCACCGCATACAGGCCGGCGGCCGCAAGTGCCAGCGTCAACAGCGAAAAGACGCCGATCAGGGTCAGGTTGAGGCGCGTCGCGTAGGTGGTGCCGCGGGCAATGTCCGCAAGCGAGCCGATGTTGGCGATCGGTTGCGCGGGCGCCACCTGATGCACGGCGTTCTCGATCAGGCCACGTGACGCCGCGGCCGCGCCTCGCACGCGCACGCCGAAATGCAGCGGCATGAAACTGCGGATCACGCCCATCACCTTGTCCGGCACCTGCGCCAGCGGCACGTACAGGATCGCCGGTGCCGAACCCAGCGGCCCGTGCTGGCGCGTGTCACCCACCACGCCGACGATGCGCGCCTGCGTGTCGCCGACCACCATGTGCACGCTCTTGCCCAGGGCACGGCCGTGAAACCACTTGCGCGCGAAAGCCTGGTTGACCACCGCCACGGCTTGCGCGCCATGGCTGTCGGTGCGCGCAAAACCGCGTCCCGCGCGCACGGGGATGCCGTAGGTGGCAAAAAAGCCGGGGCTGACGCCGCGATACTGCACCGCCACGATGTCGCTGCCGCCCGGCACGTGCATGGGCAGGTTCAACTGTCCGCCGACCGGCAGGTTGGTACCGGCCGTGGCCGCCTCGACCCCGGGCTGCTCGCGCAGCTGTTGCAACACCTGCCGCGTAAGCCGTTGCACGGACGACGCATCCGGATACATGGCCTTCACTGGCGCCAGATCGAACGTTGCCACACCGCGGCTGTTGAAACCGAGCGGGGTATGCGCGGCGTCATACAAGGTGTTCAGAAACTGGCCGGCGCCAAACAGCAAGATCGTGGTCAGCGCCACCTGCGTCACCACCAGCGCCTTGCTGAGCAACCCGCTGCGGCGATCCATGCCGGTGCGCCCGCCCTCGCGCAGTTCGCTCATGGCGGTCGCCGCGTTGCCACGCCACCAGCCCAGACCGGCCGAAAGCAACGCACCCGCCACGCCGATGCCCAGCGCCACGACCCATACGGCAAGACCGAAATGCCAGCCATTCGCGGATGCCCACTGTGGCGGCATGAAGGATCCGAACAGAGTCAGCCCCAGCACCGCCAGGCCCACGCCGGCCACGGCGCCGACAAGCCCGATCAGCAGCCCTTCGGCAAGGCCCGGCAAGGCCAATCGCAACGACGACGCCCCCAACGCCGCGCGCACGGCCAAGCCATGGCCACGTGCCAACGCCCGCAAGATCATCAGGTTGACCAGATTGACCAGTGCCACCAGCAGCACGAACAACGCGCAGGCCAGAAACAGCGCCAGCAACCGCCGCGAGCCCTGATGCAATGCCGCAGCCAGCGGCACGGCATCGTAAATCACGTGCCGATATTCGGCCTGCGCCTTGTCGCCCATGGCCGCATACATCGCGTGCAGGCGCGTGTTGACCGCTGCGCTCAGCGCGCCCAGGGTGGCGCCCGGCGCCATGCGTGCCACCGCGATGTAGTTGGTTCCGTCGTCTTGCGAATGCGCCGGCAGTGCCGTCGGCAACAGGATGTCCGCGCCGCCTTCCAGATGGAAGGTTCGGGGCAGCACGCCAACGATGGTCGACGAATGGCCTTCAAGCGACATGGCCTGCCCCAGCACGTCGGTCCGGCCCCCGAAACGGCGCTGCCAGAAGCCATGGGACAGAATCACGGCACGCGGCCCGTGCGGCGCATCCTCCGCCGCCGTGAAGTTGCGTCCCAGCAACATTTTGACGCCCAGCGTCGGCAGCAAATGGCGGTCGACCCCCAGCGACATCACCTGCTCGGGCTTGCCACCGCCTGTCACGTTGACCGGCACCTGCCGACCGGCCGCCAGCCCCACCGAGGCGACACCGGGCAACGACGAAAAATGCTGGTACTGGCGCGGCGAAACATACCGGCCATCCAGCTGGCGACCGATGCTCACCAGCTGCGCCGGCTGCGCATACGGCAACGGCTTGAGCAGCACATTGTCGATCAGTGTGAACACCGCCACGGTCGAACCGATCCCCAACGCCAGCACGCCGGCCGCCAGCAACAAGAAGCCGGGCTTGCGCAAACTCGCGCGCCACGCCTGCCAGATTTCGCTCAGCCATATATTCATCGCTCACTCCCCCCGCAGCGCATGTATCGGCTGCACGCGTGCGGCGCGCAGGGCCGGCAGCAGACAGGCCAGCAAGCCCGCAATCGCCAGCAGCACACAAACCAGCACCACCACCGACGGCTGCATCTCGCCGGTATTGCCGGTTGCCGACATCAGGACGTTTCCCATGAACTTCACCAGCGCGACAGCGACACCAACGCCTGCCACCAGTCCGACGATGATCTGCATCAGCCCACCGCGCAGTACCAACCATGCCAGCCGCGTGGGTGCGGCACCGACAGCCATGCGCACACCGAATTCGCGTTCCCGCGCAGCAACGGCCGTGGCCATCACGGCGTACATGCCCGCGGCAGCAAGCAACAACGCCAACACCGCGAATACGCCGACAAGCAGCAGGTTGCGGCGTGCCGGATCGGTCGTGCGACTCGCGATCAACGCGAGCGTACGCATATTCGCGACCGGCTGCTGCGGAGCCACCCCATGCACTGCCGATTGCACCATGTCTCGGTAACCGCCAGGCGCACCATGCACGCGCACGGCAAAACGAAATTGGCGGAATTGCCTGACAAACGCCATGACCATGGTTGGAGCCTGGGCCAGCGGCGCATAGAGAATCGGTGGTGCCGCCTGCAGGGGACCAGACTGCCGAGTGTTGGCAACGACACCCACCACATGGAGCGGCGGCGTGCCAGGGAGTGCGAGTTGCACCGTCTTGCCCATGGCATCGCCGCCGAAATACCGGTCGGCGAAAGCCTGATTGACCACGGCCACGGGTTCAGATCCATCGATATCCAGGCGGGTAAACACCCGGCCACGACGCACATGGATGCCAAACGTCTTGAAGAAGCCTGGGCTGATGCCGTCATATTGCACAGATTCGCGGTCCGGGCGCGAGGAAAACTCGACGGGCAAAACGATCGGATCGCCGACTGGAAAACTGGTGCCTCCCGTTGCCGCGATGACTCCGGGTTGAGCGCGCAGCCGCTGCAACAAACGCACCGTCAGCTGTTTCACGGAAGGCGCGTCCGGATGCGTTGCCTTGACGGGCGTGAGTTCAAACGTCAGCACGTTACGACTCGAGAAGCCCAAGGGTGTGTGGGCGGCTTCGTACAGGCCGTGCAAAAATAATCCTGCCCCACACAACAGCGCCGTAGCCAGCGCCACCTGGGTCATCACCAACACCTTTCCAAGCCGGCCACCAGAACGGCTGATCCCGCCGCGACCGCCTTCACGCAATTCGTCAGCCGTGGCGCGAGTGTGGCTGCGCCACACCCCGCACGCCGCCGACAGCAAGGCACCGCCCAAACCGATGCCGAATGCCATCCCCCACCCACGAACTCCCAAGCCAAGATCCGCCCGCTGCAGCCAGTCCGGCGGCACGAAGCTCGCCAGCATCGTCAGCACCAGCGCGGCGACGCCGAGTCCCACAAGGGCGCCGGTCACGCCAACAAGAAGCGCTTCCGCCAGCGAAGGCCAAGCCAGACGCATGGGCGACGCGCCCAGCGCCGCACGCACAGCTACATCATGGTTGCGCGCCAAACTCCGCAGCACCATCAGATTGACAAGGTTGACCAGCGCAATCAACAGCACAAACAATGCGCACGCCATGAACACGGTCAACACGGGACGCGAGGCGCTGCGCTGTGGCAACGCCTGGCGCAACGGAACGGCATTGAACTGGATTCTCGAATTGTAGTCTGCGATCTTGCCGCCGATCCTCGCAAACATGGCATGCAACCGTGTGTCGACCTCTGCACCAACGGTGTTCATGTGAGTACCTGGCGCCATGCGTGCAACCGCCATGTAGTCGTAGCCGCGGGAATGCGAATCGTGCGGTAGAGCAGCGGGCAACAGAACATCACTGCTGCCCACGAGGTGGAAGCTTGACGGCAACACGCCAACGATGGTGTAGGGCTTGCCCTCCAACGGGATGCTTTGGCCGACGACACGCTTGTTCCCGCCATAACGACGCTGCCAGAAGCGATAGGAAAGAATCACCGCCTTCGGCCCATGCGGGCGGTCCTCCTTCGCGTTGAAATTCCGCCCCAGGAGTGGACGCACGCCGAGCGTGGGCAGCAGTTGGCTATCCACTGCCAGTGCGGTCACCTGTACGAGTTTTCCGCTACCGGTCACGTTGATAGGGGTCAGGCTGTTCCCGAACAATCCCAGTGAGCTGATGCCCGGCAGCGACGCGAGGTGCTGATACTCCTCCGGCGTGATGCTTCGGTACGAATTGGCGCGCCCAAGGTTTACCAACTGCGCCGGCTGCGCATACGGCAACGGCTTGAGCAGCACATTGTCGATCAGCGTGAACACCGCCACGGTCGAGCCGATCCCCAACGCCAGCACGCCGGCCGCCAGCAACAAAAAGCCGGGCTTGCGCAGGCTCGCCCGCCAGCTTTGCCAGATTTCGCTCAGCCATATATTCATCGCTCACTCCCCTCGCAGCGCATGCATGGGCGCCACACGTCCCGCACGCAACGCCGGCAACAGGCAGGCCAACACGCCGACAACGGCAAGCAACACGCACACGCCGGCGATGGCCCATGGATCGGCGGCACTGCGATGAATTTGCGCCAGCAACGAACTCAAGGCGTGAGACAGAAGCACGGCAACACCGATGCCAAGCACCAACCCGATGCCGATCTGGATCAACGCGCCACGCAACACCAGCCGCATCAGGAGTTGCGGTGAGGCGCCCAGCGCAAGACGCACGCCGAATTCATGCTCGCGCGCGGCCACCACCACGGCCATGACGGCATAGATCCCCGCCATCGCCAACAACAATGCCAGTGCGGCAAACAGGCCAACCAGCAGCAGGATCAGACGCACATGTGCAAGCGCGACGGCAGCGCGGGACGTGGACGTATCCATGCGCGCAACGGGTTGCATGGGCGCCACGTCGGCAAGCACCGAACGGATGGTCTTGCGGTAGGCATCCGGATTGCCGCGCACCCGCACCGCGAGGCTGAGCTTGCCGCCTTCGAGATAGGCCGCCGGCATCTGTTGCCACGGCACATACAGGATCGGCGACACCGGTTGCAGCGGGCCTTCCATGCGCGTGTTGCCAACCACGCCGACAATGCGCATCGACACCGGTTCGGGCTGGGCAAGCCGGATGGTCTTGCCCAGTGCATGGCCGCCGAAATGCGCCCGCGCAAACGCTTCGTTGACCACGGCGACGGGCTCGCCGCCGCGCTGATCCATGCGGGTGAACACGCGTCCCTTGAGCACCGGAATGCCGAAGGTGGCGAAATACCTGGCATCGACGCCGGCGTAATTGGCGCCAAAGCGCGGGCCGTCACCGACGTGCAGGCTCATGACAAACAGGTTGCCGCCACTGGGCAACGCATTGGAAACGTCGGCGTGCACCACGCCGGGTTGCGCGGCCAGTCGCCGTTGCAACTGCTTGCCCAGCGTGAGCACCGCGTTCGCATCCGCGTAGCGGGTGCGCAGCGGCACCAGTTGCGCTGTCAGCACGCCGTGCGGATTGAACCCGAGCGGTACCTCGGACGCCGCCATCAAGGCATGCAGGAACAACCCGGCACCGACCAGCAACACGGTGGCCAGCGCCAGTTGCACCACCACCAGCACCCGGCTCAGGCGGCCAACCTGCCGATTGGTGCCGCTGCGCCCGCCTTCATGCAGTTCGTCGCCAAGCACGATCCGGTGCCCGCGCCACACGCCAAGCGACGTGGCCAGCAGCGCGCACACGACGGCGGCCAGCAACGCAAACCACCATGTGGCAACGCCGACATCGAGCCCTCCATCGCCCAGCCACGCCACCGGCACGAAATGCCTGAGCACGCCAAGACCCAGCGTGGCCAAACCCACGCCGAGCAGTCCGCCCAGCACCCCCACCAGCAGGCTTTCGGCAAATGCCGGCAGGTATCGGCGTGCGCTCGACGCACCCAACGCCGCGCGAATCACACCGTCATGACGCCGCGCCAGCGTGCGCAGCGCCATGAGATTGGCAAGGTTCACCAGGGCAATCAGCAACACGCACAACGCACTGGCCGCAAACAGCACCAGCGTCGATTCGGACTGCGCATGCAGTGCCTTGGCCAGGCCGGACACGACAAACGGCTGCTTGAGCATGTAGGCATCGCCCGTCCCCGCGTACAACCGGTGGAGGCGTGCCGGAACCTGGGCCTTTACCGCATCCGTGGCAATGCCGGGAGCGAGGCGCGCAACGATGAGTCCGCCGATGGTGGCATCGGAACCCTCAGCCGAGATGGCGGCCGGCAACACGATGTCGGAACCGCCAAGCATGCGTGCGCAAAACGCGTCAAAACTCGCGGGCAATACCCCCACGATGGTGTATGCCACGCCCTTGACGCGAACCTGCTTGCCGATGACATGCGGATCGCCGCCCCAGGCTCGCTCCCAGAATCCATGGCCAAGCATCGCGACCGGCACACCATGCGGCATGTCCTCGCGCGCCGTGAAGTTGCGGCCGATCGCCGGCCGCACACCCAGCGTGGGCAGCAGATTGTGGTCGGCATGCAGCACCGACGCGCGCTGCGGTACACCATGAATGGATATGTTCTCCGGCGTCGAGCTCACGTCGATGTAGCCCTCGGACACGACGCCATCGAGCTTGCGCAGATGCTGGTACTGGCGCGTCGACGCAATCGGCGCAAAACCCGGCATCTGCATCCCGATGACCGCCAGGCGATCCGGCTGGACAAACGGCAGCGGCCGCAACACCACGTTGTCGACCAGCGTGAATACGGCAGCACTGGCTCCCGTGCCAAGGCCCAATACGCACAAGGCAAGAATCAGGAATCCGGGGCGGCGCAAACTCGCCCGCCACGCCTGCCAGATTTCCGCCAGCCAGATGTTCACGCGTCGACCTCGGCACGGCCGGTATCCAGGCGCTGGCCGATCAAATCATCCAGCCTCTGCTCATCCTCATGACGCAGGCGCTCGAAGGTTTCTTCGTCCACGACGCGGCCGTCGAACAGGCGGATTTTGCGCTGGGCCAGTTCGGCGTAGCGCGCGTCATGGGTGACCATGCAGATGGTCGCGCCGTCGCGGTGCAGCTCGTCAAGCAGGGCCATGACGGCCTCGCCCGAACGTGAATCGAGGTTGCCGGTCGGTTCGTCGGCCAGCAGGATGGCGGGCTTGCCGACCAGCGCGCGGGCGACGGCCACGCGCTGTTGCTGGCCGCCGGAAAGTTGCGCCGGGTAGTGGCGCAGGCGGTGCGCCATGCCGACGCGTTCGAGCACTTCGCGCACGCGCGCGCGGCGCTCGGCCTTGTCGATGCCGCTGCGATAGGTGAGCGGCAGCTCGACGTTTTCTTCCACCGACAGGTCGCCGATGAGGTTGAACGCCTGGAAGATGAAGCCGATTTCGGCGTTGCGGATGCGTGCGCGCTCGGCGGCGTTGAGGTTGGCCGCGTCGTGACCGTTCAAGGTGTAGCTGCCGGCCGTGGGCGTGTCGAGCAGGCCCAGGATCGACAGCAACGTGGATTTGCCGCAGCCGGACGGCCCCGAGATGGACACGTACTCGCCCTTGGCGACGGCAAGATGCACGTCGCTCAAGGCGTGGGTTTCCACTTCATCGGCCTGGAATACCTTGCGGATGGATTCGAGGGTGATGACGTTGCTGGTGGTGGTCATGGCAAATTCCCGTCATTTTTCTGGATGGCTATGGGTTGATGTAGGAGCGCGCCTGCGCGCGATGGGTTGGACGTCGTGTTTCAGGGTTTGTGGCGGGTCGCCTGCGGGCAGGCTCCTACGGCGGCTTTTGGTTCATTCTTCATTTGACGCGAATTTTGTCGTCGTTGTCCCATTGGCTGGTGTCGGACAGGATCACCTTGTCGCCCGGCGCAAGGCCCTTCAACACCTGCACGCGGTCGACCGAGGTGGCGCCGATGCGCACCGGCACGCGCGTGGCCACGCCATCCTTGCCGACGCGAAAAAGGCTGACATCGCTGTCGGGTTTGGCCAGCGCCGGACGGCCGACCGACAGCACGTTTTTCAGCAGCGCGATGCGGATGCGCCCGTCGACCGACAACCCCACGCGCGCGCCCTCTGGCAACTTGCCGGTCAGCGACACATCCACCTGCACACTGCCGTTGGCGACGGCCGGATCAATGCGCGACACCTTGCCGGCGACGACGCCGTTGTGCGTGTCGACGGCCACCGGCATGCCGACGGCAACGTCCTTGGCCTGCACTTCGGGTACTTGCAGGCGCGCGATCAGCACATCCGGGCGCGCCACCTTGGCCAGATTGGCGCCCACTGCCACCTGCTGGCCTTCCTGCACCGGCACCTGCTGCAACACGCCGCTGATGCCGGCCTTCACGTTCAGCGCGTCGGCCTGACGCTGGCGCAAGGTGAGGTTGCTTTGCTGCTCGGCCAGCTGCGCCTGCACCGCCGCCAGCTGCGCGTGCATGGACGCGGCGAACGCGGCCACGCGCTGTTTTTCGATGACGGCGCGCGCCTTGAGCTGCTTGAGCGCGATCGTCTCCTGCTGATATTGCACGCCGGGGATGAGGTGCAACTTGTACGCCTTGGCGTCGGCGTCGGCCTTGACCTTGGTCGAGGCGTAATCGGACTGCGCCTGCGCCAGTTGCGAGCGCTCATCAAGCAGTTGCGATTGCAGCTGCGCGCGTTTGGAAGCCACCTGCGCCGTGGCCGCGGCCAGCTTGGCCTGGGCGTTGCGCAACGCGTCGGCCACGGCCGGATTGGTCAGCTTCATCAGCACCGTGTCAGGCGTGACGGTGCTGCCGGGAAGCACGAGGATGGCTTGCACCTGCGCGGCCGTGGCCGCGGCAATCCAGCGTTGGTGGCGCGGCACCAGCGTGCCGGTCGCGCGCACCTGGCGCAGCATGTCGCCGCGCTTGACGGTGCCGATCCACAGACTGGCACGGTCAGCCGTCGGCAGCGCCGGCCCCAGCAGGCCCACGCCCACGGCCAGCGCGGCGACAACCAGCACGCCGCCACCGATATACATCAGGCGGCGGCGTTTCTTGCGGATTTTGAAAGCGGGGTTGGCGATGTCCATGCCATGGACAATGCACGCGGCATGCCAAGGCTGGATGCATGGTGTTTCAATGACTTGCGAGCGGCACCACCACATCGCGCCGGATGCGGACGTCCGTTTTCGTACATCCGCATCCGGTACCGGACGGTCATGCTTGTCCGGGAGGGGCTGATTGAATCGACATCAGGCCATCGCGCGCGGGCGCGCTCCTACAGAAATGCCCTGAAGTTTGAACCTCGCCTTTGTAGGAGCCCGCCCGCGGGCGATGGGTCTGGCCTGGAACATCATCCGGCATCGAACCCTGCTGCCATCCTCCGTTTGACAGCCATCACGCCCCCGTTTCACGATGCGGCAAACACCCTTGCACGGAGCACAGGATGAATCGACATCTCATTGCAGCGGCGCTGCTGCTGACAGCCATGGCCGGTCCGTACGCCGCGGCCACACAAACTTCACCCGACTGGCAAACGCAGGCCGTGCATGCTCTCGAACACATGCACGACGCCAATGCCGAGGCCACGCTTGCGGTCGTCCGTTATGCCAGCAACGGTCTGCACAGCTCACCGCGCGCGCTGCAGGCCGTCAATGCAGCGATCGACAACGAACCGGCTGCCGCGGATCTGATCGCCCTGAAAATGCGCCTGTGCGACAACCTGGCTGGAAGCTGCGACCGGCAAGCACTTGCCCTGCAATTGCGTCACCTGGCACCACACAATGCGCTGGGCTGGATGTCCGTCCTGCAACAAGCCGTTGCCGCCCGGCAAACCGGCAAGGCCACCCGCGTACTCGGTGCCATGGCGGGCGCCGAAACTTTCACGACGTACCGCTTGGCGCTGCTGAAGCGTCTCTACGAGACGTTGGCCTATCTGCCGGCACCCGTTGATCTCGCGGCGCTGGACCACTCGCTGGCGCCGGTGGATTTGCGCCGCATGCAAGCACTCATCTGGGTCGGATTTACTCCCATCACCGACTACCGACCATTGCTGCACGCGTGCCAGCCCGACAACGCGGCTTTTGCCCAACGCCGGTCGTCATGCCGACAACTGGGCAGGCTGCTTGAGTTGCATTCCGATCGCGTGATGGATGTTGCCGTCGGCCTGGCACTTGAGCGCTGGACGACCGACAACGCACACGCGTACCACCACGCCATGCAGCGCACCTTGCAATGGCGCTGGCTGAGTCATGCATACGGCGATGCCTGCACAGAACCAAAGGCGCCCATGCGGAAAACCTGTCTGGACATGGGCATGCACCGCCATGCCGCGCACGACTTCTTTGTCGCAGTGGCGCACAAGGCGGGTCAAAACACCACGCCACCGGCTGGCTGGGGGCAGCGGTTCGCGGACTTCGAAGTGCATGCCGACCGAAGCCGCGGCGTCACGTTCGCCGCCTGGCCTCAACCATCCCCTGGCGAAGCGGTTCCGGCAACGGCAACCAACACCCCGCCGCAGGCACCGCACAAGGCAAGCGGTATCTGATCAACCCGTGTTTTGCAGCCCCTGCGACACGCCGTTGACACAGGCCACCAGCGCGCGCAGCAGGTTTTCGTCCTGGCTGCCGCCGGCACGCCAGCGCTTGAGCAGGTCTACCTGCAGCAGGCTCATCGGGTCGATGTACGGGTTGCGCAGACGGATGGATTGCGCCAGGCGTCGGTCGCCGGCCAGCAACTGGTCGCGGCCTTGCAGGCGCAGCACCCACTTTTGCGTGCGCGCGAATTCCTGCTCGATCAGCGGGAAGAACCGGGCGTGCAGATCGCCGGACAGCTTCGAAAACGCCTCGGCGATGCCCAGGTCGGTCTTGGCCAGCACCATTTCCACGTCGTTGAGCAGCGTCGACAAAAACGCCCAGTCATGCGCCATTTCGATCATGGCCTGCTCGCCGTACTCGGCCACGCCGTGTTCCAGCGCGCTGCCCACGCCGTACCAGCCCGGCAAGGTGGTGCGCATCTGCGTCCACGAAAAGACCCACGGAATGCAGCGCAGATCTTCCACGCCGGTCATGGATCGGCGGCTGGACGGGCGCGAGCCGAGCGTCATTTTCTCGATCACGTCGATGGGCGTGGCGGTGCGGAAGTAACCGACGAAATCCGCGTCAGTGACGAACGCGCGATACGCCTTGCGGCTGGCCGCGGCCAGCGCGTCCATGCGTTCGCACCAGGCGTCCTCGCGCGCATCGTCCTTGCGCGGGCGCAGGCTGGCGCGGATGGCCGCGCCGATGGTCTGCTCAAGATTGCGCAAGGCCAGCGCGCGGATGCCGTACTTGCGATGGATCACTTCACCTTGCTCGGTCATGCGCAAGTGACCGGCCACGCTGCCGCGCGGCGAGGCCATCAACGCCGGCGTGACCTTGCCGCCGCCACGGCTGGCCGAGCCGCCGCGGCCGTGGAAGAACGCCAGCTGCACGCCGTTTTCGCGTGCCGCCGCCAGCAACTCGGCCTGCGCGCGTTGCAGCGCCCAGCGCGCGGCCAGCGCGCCGCCGTCCTTGCCGCTGTCGGAGTAGCCCAGCATGATCAGCTGGTGATCGCCGCGCTGCCGCAAGTGCTCGCGATAGACCGGATCGGCCAGCAGCTTGCGCAGGATGCCGGCGCCGTGGGTGAGATCGTCGACTTTTTCGAACAGCGGCGCGATGTCCAGCGGCACCGCGCCGTCCTCGACCAGCCCGCCCATGCGCGCCAGCGCCAGCACGGCCAGCACGTCGGCGGCCGAACGCGCCATCGAAATGATGTACGGCCCGGTGGCGTCGGTGCCGTAATGCGCGCGCGCTTCGGCCAGGGTGGCAAACACGGCCTTGAGGCGCTCGCTGTCGGCATTGCCGGCGCGCTCGAACGCCGCCTCGCCGGCCGCGAGCGGACGCAAACGTTCGGCGCGCGTGGCGGCATCGTGGTTGGCCCAGTCGGCGTCGTCGAGCAATACGGCCAGCACGTCGTCGTGCACGCGCGCGTCCTGGCGCACGTCCAGCCGCGCCAGATGAAAACCGAACGTGCGCAGGCGCCAGGCCAGGCGGCGCACGGCAAACAGGCCGGCCGATTCGCCCTTGTGCGCAGCCAGGCTGTCGGCGACCAGCGCCACGTCAGCGGCAAATTCGGCGGCGTTGGCATAGCCGTCGGCACGGCCATCCACGGTAGCATCAAGACGCGCGGCGACCAGCGTCAGCAGGCTGCGATACGGCATGTTGCGATGCCGCGGGCGAATGCTTGCGGCTGCCTCCGGCAGCTTTTGCAAATAGCCATCCAGACGCCCGCGCAACGCGGCAGACACCTCGACGCGGTCGTCGGTCTGGCTGAGCAGCCGCGCCAGATGACGGCACTCGTCGGCATAGCGCTCCAGCACCAGTGCGCGCTGCGCCTGCAGGGTTTCCTCGATGGTGTCGGCGCCGACGGCCGGGTTGCCGTCCATGTCGCCGCCGACCCACGAGCCGAAGCGCAGCACGCGCGGCAGTTCCGGCGTGATGCCGTAGACGGCCTCGATCTCACGCGCCAGCGACTCGTAGAACGCCGGCAACACGCGATACAGCGGCTCGGCCAGATAAAAACTGACGTGCTCGAACTCGTCCTGCACGCTCGGCTTGATGTTCGACGCCTCGGCGGTCTGCCAGCCGGTGGCCAGCGCCATGTGCACGCGCTCGCGGTCGGCCATGCGCTCGGCTGGCGGGCGGCCGGTGTCGAAATCATTGACCAGCGCGCGCACGATGGCCTGCTCTTTTTCCAGCAGCGAGCGACGCACGGCTTCGGTCGGATGGGCCGTGAACACCGGCTCGACATCCAGTTTTTCCAGCAGTTCCAACAACTCGTCGGCGCCGACTCCCTGCGCTTTCAAGCCGGCCAGCACGGCCGCCAGCGACTCGGGCTGCGGCTCGGCGCCAGCCACCTGGTAGTCGCGCCGGCGACGCAGGCGGTGTACGCGCTCGGCAATGTTGACGGTCTGGAACCACAGCGAAAACGCGCGTGCCAAGGCCTCGGCGTCGCCGGCCGGGGTGTTGGCCAGCATGGCGGCCAGCGACAGCACGCCGGCACCGGCCTCGCGGCGATGGATGGCGGTCGTGCGCAGCTGCTCGATGCGCGCCAGGAAACCGTCGCCGCCCTGCTCGGCCAGCACGCGGCCCACCAGGGCGCCCAGCTCACGCACATCCTCGCGCAGCGGGGCGTCATGTGCCGGAAACGCCACATCGCGCAAATCGTCCGGATGTTCGGTACTCATACACTTCTCCGCATTCAACCTTTTGATCATACGGAGCCGACGCGCGCCAAAACCGCACCCACCATATGGGGATGTCGCATACGTCGGCGCATGGCCACCACCATACCGCGACATGCCAATTCATCCTTTCATCGGCAACAAGCGATACAATCGACTGTCGCTTTGTTTGCCGAGGGGCGTTGCAACCGCATGGCGGTCAGGCTCGGCAAAAAACCTTGCAACGGCGCCCGCCCTGCCCGTCCGCGACGGGACTTTCATCACTTACAGGAGCCAACGCCCATGAATGCCATTGTTGACGCGTCCCCCACGCAGGAATACCAGGTCCGCGACCTGTCGCTGGCCGATCTCGGCCGCCGCCGCATCCGCATGGCCGAGGAAGAAATGCCCGGCCTGATGTCGATCCGCGCGCAGTACGCGCCGCAAAAACCGCTCAAGGGCGTGCGCCTGACCGGTTCCCTGCACATGACCAAGGAAACGGCCGTCCTCATCGAGACACTGGTCGCGCTGGGCGCCAACGTGCGCTGGGCCTCGTGCAACATTTTCTCCACCCAGGACGATTGCGCCGCGGCCATCGCCGCCGCCGGCGTGCCGGTGTTTGCGTGGAAGGGCGAAACGCTGGAGGAATACTGGGACTGCACGCTGCGCGCGCTGACCCACGAAGGCAATCTCGGCCCGCAGCTGATCGTCGATGACGGCGGCGACGCCACGCTGCTCATCCACAAGGGCGTGGAAATGGAAGACGGCTCGGACTGGGTCGACCAGCCCGGCGACAGCCATGAAGAGCAAGTCATCAAGAACCTGCTCAAGAAGACGCGCAGCGAGCGCCCCGGCTTCTGGAAACAGGCCGCCGAAGGCTGGAAGGGCGTGTCCGAGGAGACCACCACCGGCGTGCATCGCCTGTATCAGCTGGCCGAGGCCGGCAAGCTGCTGGTGCCGGCCATCAACGTCAACGATTCGGTCACCAAGAGCAAGTTCGACAACCTGTACGGCTGCCGCGAGTCGCTGGCCGACGGCATCAAGCGCGCGACCGACCTGATGATCGCCGGCAAGGTCGCCGTGGTGTGCGGCTACGGCGACGTGGGCAAGGGCTGCGCGCATTCGCTGCGCGGCTTCGGCGCGCGCGTCAAGGTGACGGAAGTTGATCCGATCTGCGCATTGCAGGCCGCGATGGAAGGCTTTGAAGTGACCACCGTGGAAGACACCTTGGGCGAGGCCGACATCTACGTCACCACCACCGGCAACTGCGACATCATCACGCTGGAACACATGGCCAAGATGAAGACGCACGCGCTGGTGTGCAACATCGGCCACTTCGACAACGAGATCCAGGTGGCGCGCCTCGAAGAAGCCGCCACGCGCGAAAACATCCAGCCGCAGGTCGACCGCTACACCTTCCCGGACGGCCACGACATCGTGCTGCTGGCCGAAGGCCGTCTGGTGAACCTGGGTTGCGCGCACGGGCATCCGTCGTTCGTCATGTCCAACAGCTTCGCCAACCAGACGCTGGCGCAGATCGAACTGTGGACGCACCGCGACGACTACGCCGCCAAGGTCTATCGCCTGCCCAAGCACCTGGACGAGGAAGTGGCGCGCCTGCATCTGGCGCAGATCGGCGTGAAGCTGACCACGCTGACGCAGAAGCAGGCCGACTACCTCGGCGTGCCGGTCGCAGGCCCGTACAAGGCCGATCATTACCGTTACTGAGCAGACACAGGCCGAACCAGGGACGCCGCTGAAAAGCGGCGTCCCTGGTTTGCAAGGTCCACCATGAAAGCCCCTCGTAGGAGCGCGCCCGCGCGCGACGGCACCAAGGCCTGAGACGCTTCCGGTCACTCGCCCACAAGTGGGCTCCCACACAAGAATGAAAGTCCCCTGCGGGATGGACGGCCGCTCAGAAATCCTGGTGATACTGCACGTACGGAATGCGCGACTGGTCCGGTTGCGGGCCGACCTTGGGTTGCGGCGCATGGCCGGATGTCCACAGGTTTTGCGTGCCAAAACTCAGCGAGCCCTGCCACGGCAAGCGCCAAGTGACGCCCAGGTCAACGCTGGTCCAGCGATGATCCGGACCCAGGATGTTCGTATCGACGCCCGTCTCGGGCTGGACGACACGGCCGATGATCCGTCCGCTGACGGAGCCGCTGTCCAGGCCAAAACTCAACGAGCGCTGGCCCAGCGAATCCACACCCAGCACATTGCCCGGCAACAGGCGGATGCGGCCCACGCTGGCGCCAAAATCGATGCCGCTGGAATCATCCAGCGCCAACCGGCCGCGGGCGTGCAAATCGGTGCTGCCTTCCAGCGAGGCAAACGGCAGACCGGCCACGGAAGCCGTGATCGGCACATTCGGCACGACACGCGGCAGCATCGGCGCCGCCACGGATGGCTGCGTCGTGGTCAGGTCCATGCTGACGCTGTAGTTGTCGCCGTTGAAGGTGGCACCCAGCGCGCCATTGAGCAGGCTCGGCACCACGTTGCCGGCCGTGCAACCACCCGCTTGCAGCGCAACATTCGCGGTCAGGCAATTGCCGACCGAACCGACACCCAGCCATGATTTTTCCGTGACGCCGGCACGCGCCGTCCAGCTGGGATTGAGCATGTACTCGAGGCTGCCGCCGTACAACGAGGCAAAACCCAGGCCATGAAACCCCAACGAATTGCCGGCGTAGGTGTTGCCGGAGGTCGAACTGCGGGTCAAAAGCTTCCACGCCTGGGCGTCGCCGGCATGCCACGGCATCAGCAAGACGCTGCGGGACGTCTGCGCATCGGTCTGGTTGATCGGTGTCGCGGCATCGGCAGGCAATGCCTGCCCGGGCGCGGCGGTGGCTGCCATGACCGGGCCTGCCGCCAACAACGGCAATGACAAGCACAAATTGGCAAGCAAGCGTCGCATGACCGCGAAACGCACCCGATCGTTAAAAGTGTGGTCTCAAAAAGACCACGCAACACCCGCAGCGGTTCCGCCACGGCTCTCTCTCCATCTTCGATTCTATGCCATTTTACCTTTTGCTAACAAGTGGCCAATGCTTGCGGGACGTGCGCGACTTCACGAATCCCGCCCTCCGCCTGGCACGCCGGGCCGTTCGGGCAATGCCCGGTTATACTGACCATGGGACTTTTGCGCAGGACTGCGACGGCAATGACCGCAGAGCCTTCCATACTGGCAACACCAACGACGGTTGATACCGTCGAACAATTGGTGGAACAGCTTTTTCGGGCATCCGACGTCGAAACCCTTGCCGATGCCTGCAGCGCCTTTGCCGACGCACGCTGGCCCGGCTCCCGCGTCGTCCGGCGAGCGCCCGACGCCGATTCCCGTCACGCCGACACCTCCCGCGCCGTGCTTGCGCGCGATGCCCATGACCGTGACGTGCTGGAACTGGTTGGCCCCGCCGCCGCCCATGTCGATGCCGAGCCGTGGCCGTGGATCGCCCGACTGGTTCGGCAGCGCCTGGACCAGTTGAACGACCTGGAAAGCCTGTTCGGCACGGTTTCGCGCCTGGCCCAGGCCGAACGCCTGCAACGCGCCCTGTTTTCCATCGCGGACCTGGCCGCCACCAACACCGACACCGACCGCCTGATGCACTCCCTGCATCACACCATCAGCACGCTGATGTACGCGGACAATTTTTACGTGGTGCACTACGACCCTGTGCGCGCGACGATCCGCTTCCCCTATCACGTCAGCCAGTATTCCGACAACATTCCCGCACCGACGGCCACGCTGCCGCTGGATGCCATCCACGATTCCATCACCTGGCACATGCTGCGCGCCAACCAGCCGCTCATGGGCACGCCGGAATCGCTGTCACGACAGCTCGGCGCGCCGCTCAAGCTGCTGGGGCCACCCTTCACCGACTGGCTCGGCGTGCCGATGCGTCGCGGCAACATCGTCATCGGCGGACTGGCCGTGATGACGTTCGACGTCAGCTCGCGTTACAGCGAGCAGGACCGCGAAGTGCTGACCTACGTGGCACAGCACCTGCAAACCTCGCTGGATCGTCGCGAGGCCACCGTCGAGCTGGAAAACCGCATCCGCCAGCGCACCCGCGCGCTGCGCCAGACCAACCACGTGCTGCAGGAACAGGTGCTCGAGCGCCAGCGCGGCGAACGCCTGCAATCGGCCCTGTTCCGCATCGCCGAGCTGACCTCCGGCGCGGACAGCCTGGACACGTTCTACGCCGCCATCCACCACATCGTCGGCACGCTCATCTACGCGCACAACCTTTACATCGCGCTGGTCAGCGAGGACGACGAATCCATCACGTTCCCCTACTCGGTCGACGAAAAGGACACGCAGCGTCCACCACGGCCGCGCGGCAACAGCATCACCGAATACGTGCTCAACCTCGGCAAGCCGCTGCGCGCCAGCTCGATCGACATCCGCCAGCTCACCGCCGCCGGCGACATGACCCTGCAGGGCGAGCTGCCGCATTCCTGGCTCGGCGTGCCGCTGATCTGGGACAACAAGGCCATGGGCGTGCTGGCCGTGCAAAGCTATTCGCCCGACTACACCTACGAAGCGCGCGACCAGGAGCTGCTGACGTTCGTCAGCTATCACATTGCCAACGCGCTGCAACGCCGGCAGGCCAACGAGGAACTCAAGCGCGCCTATGCCGAAATGGAGCGCCGCGTGGTCGAGCGCACCCGCGCGCTGGCACTGGCCAACCGCGACCTGCGCAAGCAGGTGATCGAGCGCGAACGCATCGAGCGCCGGCTCAAGTACGAAACCCTGCACGACCAGTTGACCGGCCTGCCCAACCGCGCCCTGCTGCTGCAACGGCTGGAAACGACCATCAAGCATTACCGCGAAGATCCATCACGCCTGTTCGCCGTGCTGTTCATCGACCTGGACCGCTTCAAGGTCATCAACGATTCGGTTGGCCATCTGGTCGGCGACGACCTGCTGTTCCAGGTCGGCGGGCGCATCCGCAACTGCCTGAAATCACGCGACACCGTGGCCCGTCTGGGCGGTGACGAATTTGCCGTGCTGCTGGAGGCCCTGCGCGACGAGGACGCGGCCAGGCACGTGGCCGAACGCATCATCGATGCCCTGCACCAGCCGTTCCACATCGGCGTCAAGGAAATCTTCACCTCGGCCTCGGTCGGCATCAGCCTGGCCTCCTCCGGCTATCACCGCGCCGAAGAATTGCTGCGCGACGCCGACTCGGCCATGTACAGCGCCAAGGCCGGTGGCCGTCACCGCGCCGCCACGTTCGACGACGGCCTGCGCCGACAGGCACTGGAACTGCTGGAAATAGAAAACGACCTGCGCCGCGGCCTGACCCGCAATGCCTTCGTGCCCTATTACCAGCCGATCATGGACATGCGCGACGGCCGCACTTGCGGCTATGAGGCCCTGCTGCGCTGGCGCCACCCCGAACGCGGCGTGCTGATTCCCGGCGATTTCCTGCAGATCGCCGAGGAGTCGGGCTGCATCGAGGAAATCGACTGGCAAATCTTCGCGCAGGTCTGCCACGACGCGCGCGCCCTGACCGACACCGACGGCTATGTCAGCATCAACCTGTCGGCCCGCCACTTCCGTTCGTCCGAACTGGAGGGTCGCCTGCTGGCCCTGCTTGAGGCGCAGCAGGTGCCGGCCACGCGCCTGCGCATCGAAATCACCGAGGGCACGTTGCTGGAAAGCCCGGTGCGGGTGAAGCGCGCCCTCGAAACGTTCCGCTCGCACGGCATCCGCATCGTGCTGGACGACTTCGGCACCGGATACTCGTCGTTGAGCTACATGCACCAGTATCCGATCGAAGTGCTCAAGATCGACCAGTCGTTCGTGGTCAATCTGGACGAATCGGAAAGCAACCAGGCCAACGTCGTGGTGCGCGCGATCCTGGCGCTGGCCAATTCGCTCGGCATCGAAGTGGTGGCCGAAGGCATCGAGACGCCGCTGCAGGAAGAAGTCCTCATGCGCATGGGCTGCTCGTACGGCCAGGGCTTCCTGTTTTCGCGCGCGCAACCGGCGCGCATCCTGGCTGCCGCGGCCATCCCGGACGATGCCCGTGAGTCCACGCCGTAACCCGTCCAGGCATGCGCGCACGCGTCGCATCGCCCGCATCGTCGGCTGGTGCGTGCTGGGCTGGATTGCCGTCACCTGGCTGGTCGTGCTGATACTGCGCTTCGTGCCGCCGCCGACCAGCGCGTTCATGATCGAACGCCAGGTTTCGGCATGGGTCCACGGCGACAAGCATTTTCGCCTGCACCACCACTGGGTACCGTGGTCGCGCATGAGCAAGCTGGTGCCGCTGGCGATGGTGTCCAGCGAGGACCAGACGTTTCCGTTCAACCACGGTTTCGACCTGCACGCCATCCACGTCGCCATCGACCAGTCCGAGCGCGGCGCGCGCCTGCGCGGCGCCAGCACCATCACCCAGCAGACCGCCAAGAACCTGTTCCTGTGGAGCGGGCGCAGCTGGATCCGCAAGGGGCTGGAAGTGTATTTCACCGTGCTGATCGACGTGACCTGGCCCAAGCGGCGCATCCTCGAGGTCTACACCAACATCGTCGAGCTGGGCGACGGCATCTACGGCGTGGGCGCGGCCAGCCGGCTTTACTTCCACACCGCGCCGGCCAATCTCGACGCACGCCAGAGCGCCCTGCTGGCGGCCGTCCTGCCCGACCCGCGCGGCCTGCACGCCAACCGGCCGTCGGCCTATGTCGAGCGGCGCGTGGCCTGGATCGAACAGCAAATGCACCAGCTGGGCGGCACGCGCTACGTCACTGACAAGCATCCGCCACGGCCGCACTGATTGAATCGGCAGACTGGCACCATGCCTGTCCGTGGGAGCGCACCCGCGCGCGCTGGCCAAATGCTGACTCAAGGCGCGCTCCCACAATGGTCATTTGCCAGCTTCCCGCGTCCGATTCAATCAGAGCTTCCCGTAAGATGACCTTCACGCAAATGCCTTCGCCATCGCCATGCCTGAACTGATCGTCGTCGTCCCCGCCTACAACGAAGCCGCCGGATTGAACGACTTCCACGTCCGGCTGGCTGCCGTGCTGGACCAACTGGATCTGGCGACCGGCGTGTTGTACGTGGACGACGGCAGCCGCGACGCCACCTGGGACGCCATCACCCGATTGACCGCCACCGACGCCCGCGTCGACGCCTTGCGGCTGTCGCGCAACTTCGGCAAGGAGGCCGCCATGTCGGCGGGCCTGGACCACGCCGACGCCGACGCGGTGATCGTCATCGACGCCGACCTGCAGGACCCGCCGGAGCTCATCCCCGAACTGGTCGCGCAATGGCGTGCCGGCTACGACGTGGTCTATGCCACGCGCGAGACGCGTGCCGGCGAAAGCCGTTTCAAGCGCTTCACCGCGGCGGCGTTCTACCGTGCCATGGAGCGCCTGTCGGACACGCCGATCCCGCGCGACACCGGCGATTTTCGCTTGCTGTCGCGACGCGCCGTGGCAGCGTTGCGCGAACTGCGCGAGCGCCAGCGTTTCATGAAGGGGTTGTTCGCCTGGATCGGCTACGCGCAAACCTCCGTGCGCTATCACCGCGACGCGCGCGCGGCCGGCAGCAGCAAATGGAGCTACTGGCGGCTGTGGAACTTCGCCGTCGACGGCATCACCTCGTTCTCGGCCGCGCCGCTGCGCCTGGCCACGTGGCTGGGTCTGGGCACAGCCGGGCTGGCGTTCGTCTACGGCATCTACGTGTTCATCAAGGCGCTCGTCTGGGGCGATCCGGTACGCGGCTACCCGACGCTGATGCTGGTCATTTTGCTGCTCGGCGGCGTGCAATTGCTGGCGCTGGGCGTGATCGGCGAATACCTGGGACGGCTGTACACCGAGTCCAAGCAGCGGCCGCTGTATTTCGTGCAGGCGCGTTGCCACGCGCCGGTCGATGCCGATGCCACGGACGATTCGCATCAGCCGCCTTTGCCGCGCTAGACTGGCCCTGGAGCGGTCACCGGTGACCGGCGCGGGAGGTCACATGCAGCAGGTCAAACATCTTCTCGAGGCCAAGGGCAATGCGATCTACGCCATTGCCCCGGATGCCCACGTCCTGGATGCCATCAAGCGCATGGCCGAAAAACGCGTCGGCGCGCTGCTGGTGATGCGCGGCGACGAACTGGTCGGCATCGTGTCCGAACGCGACTACGCGCGCAAAGTCATTTTGCAGGGCCGGGCCTCGGCCGACACGCCGGTCGAAGCGATCATGGCCACGCGCGTGCTCAGCGTCACCCCCGACACCAGCGTCGAAGAATGCATGCATCTTTGCACCGACAGCCGCGTGCGCCATCTGCCCGTGTTGAGCGGGCGCAAGGTGGTCGGCGTGGTGTCGATCGGCGATCTGGTCAAGGCCGTGATCGACGAGCAGGCGCAGCAGATCGAGCATTTGCAAAACTACATCGCCGGGTAGCCCCGTCGAAAAAAACACCCCTCGCCACGGTGTCACGTCCTTGCCACGGTGTCGGGTACATTTTCTGGCGCAAAAAAACCGCACAAGCCAGTACCCACATCCAGAAACATGTACCTGACACCGCCAGAGCCACGCACTCGCGCAATCCCTTTCGCGCGCAGGCGCGCTCCTACACGTTTCCGCGCGCGATGATCTGATCTTGCGCCAGATCCGGCGCGTCGCCGGCGCGATGCCCCAGCCAGGCGGCGCAGGCCGACAAACCGGTCGCGATGCCGGCAATCACGGCCATGCCGGCGCCCAGCGCGCGCAGGCCGTTCAGGCCGCTGGTGACGACCAGATCGCCAAACCGCCACACCGTCGTCTCGACAAAGTTCTTGCCCTTGTAGCGCGCCTCGCGTTCGGCGCGCGCATACAACGCGTCGCTGGCCGGCTTGATCATGCCGTATTGCAAGCCACGCGCCACCACCTGCAACACCAGGATCAGCGACACCCCGATGCCGAGCGAACTCATCGCCCCGGTGCCGAAAACGGCGATGCCGCCCAGCAGCGCCACGTTGACCAGCGCCGGAATCACCAGCCCCCAGCCGGCACCGAAACGCTTGAGCACCCAGCGCGTCAGCGTCAGTTGCACCAGCGCGCCGAACACGTTGGTGATGAGGTCGATGTCGGCATAAAACGCCACCCGCGCCACGCGCCCGGCTTCGTGCGCCTTGGCGTAATCGGCCACCAGCGCGTAGGCCAGCGTGCCGATACCGTCGCTGAGCAGCATCAGCATCGCCATGTAGCGCACGAACGGCTGCGTGAATGCCTGCTTCACGCCCGCCCACAGCGAACCGCCGATGGCAACATCCGCCTTGACCATGCGCACGCCGGTACGCCGCGAGGACAACGCCACCAGCACCACCAGCGCGGCAATCAGCAGCACCGCCGACACCACCAGCAGCGGCGCCACACCCACCACGCCGACCAGCCAGCGCGTCAGCGGCGGGCCGGCCATCGCGCCAAGCATGCCGGCAAAAGCGATCAGCGGAAACAGCCGCCGCGCCTGCACGCCTGTCCAAAGGTCGGCCATCAGGCTCCAGAACAGCGACACCACGAACAGGTTGAACACGCTCACCCAGGTGAAAAACACCACACCCAGCGTGCGCGCACCAATGGCTTGTTGCGCCATGAACACCGGCACGAACGCCAGCAGGCAGGCGATGAAAAAGCCGTACACCCACACCAGCAACCGGCGTCGGGCAAAGCGCGACACCAGCCAGCCGAACACCGGCGTAAGCACCAGCATGGCCACGAACGTGCCGGCGTAGAACAGCGGCAGCGACACCGAACCGACCGCGCCACTCAACTGGTCACGCACCGGACGGATGATGTAGTACGAGGTGAGGATGAGAAAAAACGCCAGCGACGACCACGCCAGCGGCGCGCCTTCTCCCGGCTCGATGTTGCGGCCCCAACGGGTGCGTAAGGATGTCATGACAGTGATGTGATGAATGGGACGGCGTCAGGCCGTCGTGTCGGCTTGCGGCTGCGCGGCCAGCAGCGGCAACGGGCAATGCAGCGAGGTGCAAACCAGACGCAACAGCTCGGCTTCGGCCACGGTGACCACGCCATCTTCGGCGACCACCACGGCCATGGCCTCCACGACCAGTTGCTTGTCCGGCGCGCGCAAACCATCCAGTGCCGTCAATGCGGCATCCATCGCGGCTTGCCAATCATCCGGCAGGCTGAACGTGCCGCGGTAATCGGGCACGGCGTGCGTCATGGCCTGCATCCACGCACGTTGCGTGGCGGCGGCATCGCCCGGATGACCATGCGCGGCGACCAGCGCACACAACGTCGCCAATGCTTCGACACACTGGCGCAGGCGCTTGCGACCGGGCGTGAAGCCGGCCGACGGATCCAGCAGATCGTGCAATTGCAGATCGAGGGCGCGCACCAGGCAGTATTCGTGCAGGTCCACACTGTGATCGACCTGCACCAGCGCGCACAAGGCATCCAGCAACTTGTTCAGCTCGGGCCGCGGGCGGTGGCGCAATGCCGGAAACGCCAGACACGCCAGCGGCAGACGCTGCATGGGATGCAAGCGCGCCAGTGGTGCCAGCATGCGCTCGGCGTCTTCCGCGCACGCGCTGTCCAGCGTGTTGTCGATGATGAGCAACTGCGCATCGCGCAATTTGGGATCGCGATCCATGGCCAGCGCCAGCAGCACGGCGCGCGCCTGACGGGGATCACGTGCCGCACCGGCCAGTTCCGCGGGCAGGTGGTCACGCACGACGGCTGCCAGATCGAACGCCGCAGCCTGCGTTGTGCCGACCTGCGCGCTGGTTGCGGCCGCCGACAATGGCATGGCGGTGGTCATGTCCGGCAACACGCTTGTCGGCGCGGCGGCGGCACTGAAACCCGCTCCGTCCAGCGGCGCAAAGCCGGCCAGCGAAGCGCTCGGCGCCTGCGGATCGCGCGCACGCTGCGGGCGCTGCCAGGCTTGCGCCAGCGCCTCGATTTCCCGTTCATCCCATTGCACGCCCAGGTCGCGCAGGCGCTGCGGCAGCGGTGGATGAGTCGCGAACAGGCGTGAAAACGCGCCCGGCTCGCCAAACAGCATGTGCGCCACTTCGTGCTTGTTGTGCGCGCTCAATTGCGAACCGGCTTCCAGCGCGGCAATTTTTTTCAGCGCACCGGCGATGCCGTTGGTCTGACGCGTGAACTGCACCGCCGAGGCATCGGCCAGCGATTCACGCGAGCGCGACACGGCGGCCTGGATCAAGCGTCCGAAAAAGTAGCCGACGTAGCCGACCACGATCACGGCAATGCCGATCAACGCCAGATACGCCGTATTGCCGTTGCGCGAGCGCGCGCTGCCACCGGAAAACATCAGGTAGCGACCAACGATGGACAGCACCAGGATGCCGAACAGCAAGCCCATCAGGCGAATGTTCAGGCGCATGTCGCCGTTGAGCACATGACTGAACTCGTGTGCGATGACGCCTTGCAGTTCGTCGCGCGTGAGCCGCTCAAGACAGCCCTGGGTGACGCACACGGCCGCGTCCGACGGCGTGTAGCCAGCCGCGAAGGCGTTGATGCCGGGCTCGTTTTCCAGCACGAAGATGTCCGGCACCGGCACGCCGGCGGCAATGGCGATTTCCTCGATGACATTGCGCAGCCGCCGCCACACCGGATCGGTGGTGTCGGCCGGCACCGGCGTTGCGCCCACGGACCGCGCCACGCTCGCGCCGCCGCCACGCAGGCTGGCCAGCCGGTACAGCGACGCCAGCGCGATCAGCACCACGACCGCAATGCTCACGCCGGCGATCATCGGCCAGTCCAGCGACCCGAAGCCGCCGGCGACCGGCGCGCCCTGATAGCCGCCCATGCGCGACGGCGCCGGCCCGTGCAGACCAAACGCCAGCACCACGACAATGTCGACGGCGACGACGATGGCGATGACGGCCAGCACGAACAACACCACCAG
>DASVGR010000141.1:0-40700 GCA_036379395.1 Rhodanobacteraceae bacterium
ATGAACGCGCTGGCCATGTCCGACGCGATCGAAAAGCGCGGCGGCTACGCGCGCGTGATGAGCGCCATTCCCATCCACGACGTGGCCGAGGACTTCATCCGCCGGCGCGCCGTGCGCCACATCGAAAAGGGCCGCATCGCATTGTTCGCGGCCGGCACCGGCAACCCGTTCTTCACCACCGATTCGGCGGCCGCCCTGCGTGCGGTGGAAATCGGCGCCGATCTGCTGCTCAAGGCCACCAAAGTGGACGGCGTGTATGACGCCGACCCGGCCACGCATCCCGATGCCAAGCGCTACGACCGCCTCAGCTATGACCGCGTCATCGAGGACAAGCTGGCGGTCATGGACACCGCCGCCATCGCGCTGTGCCGTGACCACAGCATGCCCTTGCGCATCTACGACATGACCTGCCCCGGCAACCTGGCGCGCATCATCGCCGGCGAGAACGTCGGTACGCTGGTCGACAACGCCGGCGCGTGACTAAATCCGCCCCATCGCTTGCTATACTCGGTCGGATATGACGTTTTGAAGGGGAGCCCACCGTGCTCGACGAGATCAAACAGGACGCCCAGACCCGCATGGGCAAAAGCATCGAAGCGCTCGAACACGAGTTGCGCCGCCTGCGCACCGGGCGCGCCAGCACCGCTTTGCTGGAAGGCATCAAGGTGCCCTACTACGGCCAGGAAACGCCACTGAGCCAGGTCGCGACCGTGGCCCTGGCCGATTCCCGCACGCTGACCGTCACGCCATGGGAAAAGACCATGGTCGGCGCCGTGGAAAAAGCCCTGATGGATTCGGACATCGGCATCACGCCGAACACGGCCGGCATGGTCATCCGCCTCAACATGCCGGCGCTGACCGAAGAGCGCCGCAAGGAACTGGCCAAGCACGTCGCCCATGAGGGCGAGCAGTCCAAGATCGCCATCCGCAACATCCGTCGCGATGCGCTGCAGCAGGCCAAGGACCTGCTCAAGGACAAGGAAATCACCGAGGACGACCTGCGTCAGGCCGATGACACCATCCAGAAGTTGACCGACCAGTTCGTCAAGGAAGTCGACCGCGTCGTCAAGACCAAAGAAAGCGAGTTGATGGCACTTTGAGCCGCCCGCCGCTCCTTGTCGTTCCGGCGGCCAACGACGCGGCGCACACGCCGCGCCACATTGCCATCGTCATGGACGGCAATGGCCGCTGGGCCGCGCAGCACCACCGCCCACGCACGTTCGGCCACCACTCCGGCCAGAAGGCCGTGCGCAACGCGGTCGAGTTTTGCCTGCGCCACAACATCGGCGCGCTGACGCTGTTCGCGTTTTCCAGCGAGAACTGGCAGCGCCCCGAAACCGAAGTCAAGGCGCTGCTGCAGTTGTTCCTGAAAGCCCTCGACCGCGAAGTGGCCGAGCTTGACGCACAGCATGTGCGCCTGCGCTTCATCGGCGATCTGGATGCCTTCGATTCCGCGTTGCGCCAGCGCATGCTCGACGCCGCGCACAAGACCCGGCACAACTGCGCACTGGCACTCAACGTCGCCGTCAACTACGGTGGCCGCTGGGACATCGCCCATGCCGCGCGCGAGCTGGCGGCCAAAGTGGCCAGTGGCGCGATCGACATCGACGATATCGACGAAAACCTGCTTGGTCGGCACACCTGCCTGGCGGACCTGCCGCCACCCGATCTGCTGATCCGTACCGGCGGCGACTGCCGCATCAGCAACTTTCTATTGTGGCAACTGGCGTACACCGAGCTTTACTTCACCGCGACGCTGTGGCCTGACGTCGACGCCACCTGCCTGACGCAGGCCCTTGCCGACTACGCCAGGCGGCAACGCCGCTACGGTCGCACCGGCGAGCAAGTCCAGTCCGCCACCCGCCTTTCGCACTGACGGAACTCTGCATGCTTCTCCAGCGCATCCTGACCGCCTTGATTCTGACGCCGCTGGCCGTTGCCATCATCCTGGCGCCGCCCACGTGGCTGTTCGCACTGATCGTCGCCGCCGTGTTTCTCGGCGCGCAGTGGGAATGGGCCTGCCTGGCCGGCCTGCATGGCCGCGGCGCCCGCGCCCTGAGCCTGCTGTTGACGCTGGCCATCATGGTCGCGTTGTGGTTCACGCAGGCAACCCCCTGGTTGTGGCTGGCCGTGATACTGGCCGGTTTCGCCTGGTGGCTGGTCAGCCTGGGCTGGTTGCGCGCCTACACGTTCGCCGCCTCGCCATCATCCGAACACACGCGGCTCAAGCTTGGCGTCGGCCTGCTGGTGCTGGTGCCGGCCTGGGTTGCCGCGGCGACCTTGCACGGCTGCCCGCAAGGTCCGTGGTGGACACTGCTGGCACTGTGCATCGTGTGGTCCGCCGACATCGGCGCGTTCTTCAGCGGACGCGCCTTTGGCAAGCGCAAGCTGGCACCGCACATCAGCCCCGGCAAGACCCGTGCCGGCGCCTGGGGCGCGCTGGCAGCCGGCATCATCGTGGCGGCCATCGGCGGCTGGTTGCTGGGCCTGCGTGGCGCGGCGTTGGCGGGACTGGCGATTCTGGGCGCCGTCACAGTGGGCGCGTCCATCGTCGGCGACCTGCTGGAAAGCCTGATGAAACGCCACGCCGAGATCAAGGATTCGGGCTCGCTCTTCCCGGGGCACGGCGGCTTGCTCGATCGCCTGGACAGCGTGTTTGCCGCCTTGCCGGTTTTTGTCCTCGGCAAGATTGTTCTTGGCCTGTGAAGCACTTCTCCCCGCTCCCGCGTTTCGATCGACGACCGGAACTGATCGGGTTCGCCGTGGTCTACTGCAAAACGTCCGTTCAGCAATCGCGTTGGCACCGCCATGGCGGCGCAACGTATCATGCAGCGGTACCACTGAAGGTTCGCATTCGTCCACATGCTTGAATTTCTGGGTTCCATCTGGTGGTTGGCCGTCACGCTGGGCGTGCTGGTCACCTTCCACGAGTTTGGCCATTTCTGGGTCGCGCGCCGTTGCGGCGTCAAAGTGCTGCGATTTTCGGTCGGCTTCGGGCGCGCGTTGTGGAAGCATGTCGGCAAGGACGGCACGGAATACTGGATCGCCGCCATCCCGCTGGGCGGCTACGTGAAGATGCTGGATGCGCGCGAAGGCGAGGTTCCACCTGAATTGCGCAGCGTCGAATTCACCGGCAAACCGCTGTGGCAACGCATCGCCATCGTACTGGCCGGCCCCGGTTTCAACCTCATTTTCGCGGTGCTGGCGTTCTGGGTGATGTTCATGGTCGGACGCCCCGGCGTGGTGCCGGTCGTGGCCGCGCCACCGGCACACACGCTGGCGGCCGAAGCCGGTTTCCAGGCCGGCGACACCATCAAGCAGGTTGCCGGCCACGACGTCAATTCGTGGACCGGCGTGCTCAACACGCTGGGCAGCGCGGCATTCGCGCACCAGGACGTTCCGGTCAGGGTGCAGCGCGCCCATGGCGGCACCGTCACGCTGGCCTTGCCATTGCAGAAGCTGCCGCGCGATGTCGACCTGGCGGATGCCATTCCCCAGATCGGCCTGAAAGCGGCTCCGCTGCCACCGCTCGTCTCCGCCGTCGAACCCGGCATGCCGGCAGCCTTGGCCGGCTTGCGCCCCGGTGACCGCGTCATCGCCATCGACGGCCAGCCGGTGAAGCGCTTCGCCGACATCGGCGCCCACATCAAGGCACTCTCGACCGGAACCGCGCCGACACTGAAGTTCCTCGTCGAGCGCGGTCACGCGATGCACACCGTCGAAGTCAAGCCGAAATGGCTCAACCCCGGTGACGGCGGTGGCGCGCGCTGGATCATCGGCGTGATGCCGCCCAAGGCGCCCACGGCACGCGTCCGCTACGCGCCGATCACGGCGCTGGGCATGGCTTTTGCCTCGACCTGGGACAAGACGGCGGCAAGCTTCGAAATGCTCGGCCGGATGATTGTCGGCCAGGCTTCCACGCGCAACCTGTCCGGCGTGATCACCATCGCGCAAGTCGCCAATTCATCGGCGCAACGCGGGTTCGCGTGGTTCCTGTCGTTCCTCGGCCTGATCTCGCTGTCACTGGCCGTGATCAACCTGCTGCCGATACCAATCTTGGACGGCGGCCACCTGCTGTATTACCTTATCGAGCTGGTCAAGGGGCGCCCGGTCAGCGAGCGCACCATGGTCGCAGGACAACTCGTGGGCATGACCCTGATCGTCGCCCTGATGGGGCTGGCGTTCTACAACGACATCCTGCGGCTGGTTTCATGACAAGCCACATTCTCCCGCCGGGGCCCACGGCCTCGGCTTTGCGTATTACGAACTGGAATCGACGATGAAGCGTGTCGCCGCACTGATCCTGCTATCCGCCCTGAGCGCGAAGGCCCTCGCCGTCACGCCGTTTGTTGTGTCAGACATCCGTGTCGAAGGCCTGCACCGCATCGCCGCCGGCACCGTATTCAGCTACATGCCGATCGAAAAAGGCGACACGTTGACCGATGCCAGCGCGGCACAGGCCATCCGTGCGCTGTATCAGACCGGTTTCTTCAGCGATATCAAGCTGGAACACCAGGGCGACATCCTGATCGTCAAGGTGACCGAGCTGCCGTCCATCAACAAGCTGGAAATCCACGGCAACAAGGCGATCAAGACCGACGACCTCAAGAAAGGCCTGAAATCGATCGGCCTGACCCAGGGCTCCACGTTCAACCAGCTGGCGCTGGACAACGTGCGCAAGGAGCTGATCCGGCAGTACTACAACCGCGGCCATTACAACGTGTCGGTCGATCCGCACGTGGTGCGCCTGGACCACAACCGCGTCAACGTCGACATCGAGATCCGCGAAGGCAAGACGGCGCGCATCAAGGCCATCAACATCGTCGGCAACACCGCGTTCACCGACAAGCAGATCCGCAAGAACTTCGAGTCCGACACGCACAACTGGACGTCGTGGTACTCCAAGGACGACCAGTATTCGCGCGAGAAGGTCTCGGGCGATCTGGAAAAACTCGGTTCGTACTACATGAACCGCGGCTACGCCGACTTTGCGGTCACCTCGACCCAGGTCGCCATCGGGCCGAAAAAACGCAGCATGTACATCACCGCCAGCGTCCACCAGGGTGACATCTACAAGGTGTCAGACGTGCACCTGCTGGGCAAGCTCATCGTGCCCGAATCGACGATGAAGATGCTGGAGTTCATCAAGAAAGGGCAAACTTTCAATCGCGCCCTGGTGCAGGCCAGCGCCAAATCCATGAAGGGCCTGCTGGAAAACATCGGCTACGCGTTCGCCAAGGTCACGCCGATCCCCAAGCTGGACAAGAAAGACCACACCGTCGACCTGACCTTCTATGTCCAGCCAGGCCAGCGCGTGTACGTGCGCCGCATCCAGTTTTCCGGCAACACGCGCACCGAGGACGAAGTGCTGCGCCGCGAGATGCGCCAGCTGGAAGGCACGTGGTATTCCAAGGCATCCATCGAGCGCTCCAAGACGCGCCTGAACCAGCTCGGCTTCTTCAAGGACGTCGAGATCAAGCACAAGCGCGTGCCCGGCACCGACGACCAGGTCGACCTGACCGTGTCGGTCAAGGAACAGAACTCCGGCAGCCTGCAGTTCGGCGTGGGCTACTCGCAGTATTCCGGCACCATGTTCACGGCCTCGGTGTCGCAAAACGACTTCCTCGGCACTGGCGACAAGTTCTCCGTCGGCGTGCAGACCAGCCGTTATTACAAAGCCATCAACCTGCGCTACATCAACCCGTACATCACCGACAGCGGCATCAGCGTCGGCTACAACCTCACCTACAGCAAGACCGATTTCGGCAATTCCGACTACGCCAACTTCGAAAACTCCACCAAGGCGTTCTCGATGTTCCTCGGTTTTCCGCTGAGCGAAACCGACCGCGTCACGGCCGGCCTGGGCGTGGAAAGCAACCGCGTCAACCTGTACCCCGGCTACAGCCCCCAGTCCTACGTCGACTACCAGAACGCCTTGGGCAACCGCACCTCGCACAGCTGGACGTTCAACACGTCCTACGTGCATGACACCCGCAACGCCTATTGGGCACCGACCGCCGGCGGCCTGCAGTCGCTGAGCGTCAACGCGGCCCTGCCCGGCTCAACCGTGCAATCGTGGACGGCGGACTATCGCGGCAACCATTACTGGCGGCTGTTCAACAGCGACTGGGTGGTCTACCTGGAAGGCAAGGTCGATTACGGCAGCACCTACGGCAACAAAACCTACGGGCGCACGTTCGGCCCGTACAAGGCCGGCGAAAAGGTCGGCTTCCCGTTCTGGCAGAACTTCTTTGCTGGCGGCGCGCAGGACGTGCGCGGTTTCCAGACCAATTCCCTGGGCCCGCGCGAGCAGACCAATTACTACTATTACCCGACCCCGATCGGCGGCGCGTTCAAGGTCTACGGTACCGCGCAGGTGTTCCTGCCGCTGCCGTTCCTGAAGAACGTCAACACCGCGCGCGTGGCGTTGTTCACCGACTTCGGCAACGTGTACAAGGATTACCAGAGCTTCAACGCCAGCACGCTGCGCGCATCCTACGGCCTGTCGCTGCAATGGCAGTCGCCGATGGGTCCGCTGCTGCTCAGCTACGCCATTCCCTACCGCGAGCAGCCGAACGACCGCCACTTCGAGGAACGCTTCCAGATCACGGTCGGCAACACGTTCTGATACCTGTCGGTGGCACAGGCCACCGACTTTTTGCACGCAAACGGCTATCATGGCTGCCTTTCCCGACGTTTTCCCGGAGCATGGCCGAGCCTTTGCAAACCCACGACCTTGCGTCCCTGGCCGCGCAGTTCGATCTGGAACTGCGTGGTGATGGCGCCACGAACATTGCCGGCGTCGGCACGCTGGCCGGCGCGCAGAGCCACCAGCTGGCTTTCCTTGCCAATTCGCGCTACAGCGCGCAGCTGACCACCACCCGCGCCGGTGCCGTGGTGCTCAGTGCCGAACACGCCGACACCTGCCCCGTACCGGTCCTGGTCGCCAGGGATCCCTACGTCGCCTACGCCAAGATCGCGGCCCTGTTCACGCGCCAGCCCGCGCGCCATGCAGGCGTCCATCCCAGCGCCGTGGTCGATCCGACAGCCAAAGTCAGCCCCACCGCATCCATCGGTCCGCTGGCCGTCATCGAGGCCGACGCGCGCGTGGAAGACGGCGCCATCATCGGGCCACATTGCATCATCGGCCCGCGCTGCACGGTCGGCGCACAATCGCATCTTGAAGCACGCGTGACATTGGTCGCCGATGTCACGCTGGGCCAGCGCGTGCTGATCCATCCCGGCGCGGTACTCGGTGCCGACGGCTTCGGCCTGGCCGTGGACCACGACCACTGGATCAAGGTGCCGCAACTGGGTGGCGTACGCGTCGGCGACGACTGCGAGATCGGTGCCAACACCACCATCGACTGCGGCGCGCTGGAAGACACCGTGCTCGAAGAGGACGTGCGCCTGGACAACCTCATCCAGATCGCCCACAACGTGCATGTCGGCGCACACACGGCCATGGCCGGTTGCGCCGCCGTGGCCGGCAGCGCGCACATCGGCCGCTGGTGCATGGTGGGCGGCAACGCCGGCATCCTCGGCCATCTCGAAGTGGCCGACCACGTCGTCATCACGGCCAAGAGCCTGGTGACGCATTCCATCCGCGAACCGGGCCAGTATTCATCGGGCACGCCGCTGGAAACCAATCACGCGTGGCGCAAGAATGCGGCACGTTTCAAGCAACTGGACGACATGGCACGCCGCCTGCGCGCGCTGGAAAGGAAAAAGCATGACTGACAACACCGTTCAACTGCCGGTCGACGTGGAGCAGATCCAAAGTCTGCTGCCGCACCGCTACCCGTTTCTGCTGGTCGACCGCGTGGTCGAGCTGGACATGGGCAAATCGATCGCGGCGATCAAGAACGTCACCATCAACGAGCCGTTTTTCCAGGGCCACTTCCCTGGCCATCCGGTGATGCCCGGCGTGCTGATCGTCGAGGCGCTGGCGCAGGCGGCCGGCGTGCTGTTCAAGCTGTCCGCGCAAAACGACGGCGGCGAACAGAAAGGCTCGCTGTACTACCTGGTGCGCATCGACAAGGCGCGTTTCAGCGCCATGGTCGTGCCCGGCGACCAGCTGCGCCTGGAAGTGTCACTCAAGCGCCTGCTGCGCGGCATGGGCATTTTCGAGGCCCGTGCGCTGGTGGCTGGCAATGAAGTGGCCAGTTGCCAACTGATGTGCGCCGGCCGTGCCGGCTGAGGTGCCCATGATCGACCCAACCGCCAAAATCGATCCCGGTGCACGCCTGGCCGATGACGTTGAAGTGGGCCCGTACAGCATCATCGGGCCGGACGTCGAAATCGGCGCCGGCACGGTGATCGGCGCGCACGTCGTCATCCAGGGCCCGACCCGCATCGGCGAACGCAACCGCTTCTGGCAATTCGCCTCCATTGGCGCCGACGCGCAGGACAAGAAATACGCCGGCGAGTCAGCACGGCTGGAAATCGGCAACGACAACGTGTTCCGCGAGTTCGTCTCGGTGCACCGCGGCACGGCCGGCGGTGGCGGCGTCACGTCGATCGGCAACGACAACTGGTTTTTGGCCTACGTGCACGTCGCGCACGATTGCCGCATCGCCAATCACGTGGTGTTTTCCAACTACGCGGCGCTGGCCGGCCACGTCGAAGTGGACGACTGGGTGATCATTGCCGGTTACGCCGGCGTGCACCAGTTCTGCAAGGTCGGCGCGCACGCGTTCATCGGCATGGGCTGCCTGGTCGGCGCCGACGTGCCGCCGTTCGTGACCATGGCCAACGAGCAGCACGGCCGTCCGCGCGGCATCAACAGCGAGGGCCTGCGCCGGCGCGGTTTCGACGCCGAACGCATCAGCGCCATCAAGCGCGCCTACCGCACGCTGTATGTCGGCAAGCGTTCGCTGGCCGAGGCGCGCGAGCAATTGGCCGCGCAGGCCGTCGACAATGCCGACGTGCAAGCCATGCTCGATTTCATCGCGCGCAGCGAGCGCGCCCTGGCGCGGTGACGGCGTCACCCGTCATTGCCCTGCTGGCCGGCGAAGCTTCCGGCGACCAGCTTGGCGCCAGTCTCATCGAGGCTTTGCGCGGGCGTTTTCCCTCGGCGCGTTTTGTCGGCGTGGGCGGGCCGCTGATGCAGGCCGCCGGCCTTGAAGCCTGGCACGGCGTGGATGCGCTGTCGGTGATGGGCTTTGCCGAGGTGGTCAAGCATCTGCCGCGTCTGCTGCAACTGCGGCGCTCGCTGGTCGAACGTTTCACGCGGCTGCGACCGGCCGTTTTCATCGGCATCGACGCGCCCGATTTCAATCTGGGCCTGGAACGCAAGCTCAAGCAGGCCGGCATTCCGGTCGTGCATTATGTCAGCCCATCGGTATGGGCCTGGCGCGAAAACCGTGTGGACAAGATCGGTCGCGCCGCCGACCGCGTGTTGTGTTTATTCCCGATGGAACCGCCGATCTACACGCGTCACGGTATCGACGCGCGTTTCGTCGGCCACCCGCTGGCGCGGCGCTTTCCCATGCTGGCCGACCGCCACACCGCACGCGAAGCGCTGGGCCTGGCGCAGGACAAACCCGTGCTGGCCGTGCTGCCCGGCAGCCGCGGCAGCGAGATCGAACGCCTCGGCAAGCTGTTTCTGGACACAGCCCATCGCGCGGTCGCCGCCGTACCCGGCCTGCAAGTGGTCGTGCCCACGGCCAATGCCCGTTGTCGCGCGCAACTGGAAGCCATGTTGCCCGTGGCCGACGTGTGCCGGCTCATGGACGGTCGTGCGCACGAGGCCATGGTCGCGTCCGATGTGGTGCTGCTGGCCTCCGGCACGGCCACGCTGGAAGCCATGCTGGCCAAGCGGCCGATGGTGGTCGGCTATCGCGTCGCGCCGTCAAGCTATCGCATCGCGCGTTGGCTGAAGATGCTCAAGACCGACATCTACTCGCTGCCGAACATTCTCGCGCATGCCGACGATGCCGCAGCGCCGTTGCCGGTGCCCGAGCTGATGCAAGATGACTGCACCGTCGACAACCTTGCCCAGGCCGTGCTCGAACTGCTTGGCGATTCCGAACGCCGCGGCCTCATCACGGCGCGTTTCGAGCACCTGCACCAGCAATTGCGCGGCCCGGCCAGCGACGAACTGCCCGCCGCGGTCGCAGCAGATGCCGTCGCCGACCTGATCCACGCCGCATGAACCACCCCGTCGACATCACGCCCCTGCCGCGCCTGACCGCCGGCATCGACGAGGCCGGTCGCGGCCCTCTGGCCGGCCCGGTCAGCGTGGCCGCCGTCATCCTCGATCCGGGCCGTCCCATCGACGGACTGGACGATTCCAAGCGCCTCACCGAGCGCCGCCGCGAAGCGCTGTACCCGCTCATCAAGGAACGCGCGCTGGCCTGGCACATCGTGCTCATCGACCATGCCACGATCGATCGCATCAACATCCTGCAAGCCACCCTGCAGGGCATGCGCGAAGCCTTGCTGGGCCTGACGACCGCCGCCGAGCTGGCACTGATTGACGGCAACCGCGTGCCTGAGCATCTTGCCTGCCCCGGCCGCGCCATCGTCGGCGGCGACCATCTGGTGGCCGCCATCAGTGCCGCCTCGATTCTGGCCAAGGTCGAGCGTGACCACTACATGCTCGAACTGGACAAGCACCACCCCGGCTACGGTTTCGCCCAGCACAAAGGCTACGGCACGGCCGCGCATCTGGCCGCGCTGAAGCGGCTCGGCCCGTGCCCGGAACACCGCGTCAGCTTCGCGCCGGTACGGCAATGCCTCGCCGGCGCCCCGGCCGCGGAAACGGCCGGCTAAACTATCGGCATGAGCGCCCGTTTTGTTCACCTGCACATCCACAGCGAATACTCGCTGGTCGATTCCACGCTGCGCATCAAGCCGTTCATCAAGGGGTGCGCGGAAGGCGGCATTGCAGCCGCCGCGCTGACCGACGTATCGAACCTGTTTGCGCTGGTGAAGTTTTACGAAGGCGCGATGGCGGCCGGCATCAAGCCGATCGCCGGCTGCGACATCTGGATCGCCACGCCGGACGACCCGCACCCGTGGCGCATGACCTTGCTGTGCCAGCACCACGCCGGCTACCTCAACCTGTCGCGGCTCGTCTCGCGCGCCTGGCGCGAAGGCCAGAACGGCGGCCTGGCCGTCGTCGACGCCAGCTGGATGACGCCGGCAACCACCGACGGCCTGATCGCCCTCGTCGGCATGGAGAGCCTGCCCGGTCGCGTCGCCCAAGGTGGCAACGCGGACGCCGTGAAGGCCCTGTTGCAACCGTGGCAACGCTTGTTTCCCGACCGCCTGTATCTGGAATTGACACGCACCGGCCGCGCCAGCGAAGACGCGTGGAATCCCATGGCGCTGGCCATGGCCGAAGCGCTCGACCTGCCGATAGTGGCCAGCAACGACGTGCGTTTTCTGACGCGCGACGACTTTACCGCGCACGAAGCGCGCGTGTGCATCCACGACGGCCGCGTGCTGGCCGATCCCAAGCGCCCGCACAAATACACGCCCGAGCAATACCTGAAGTCGGCCGACGAGATGGCCGAGCTGTTCGCCGATCTGCCCGAAGCGCTGGAAAACACGGTCGAGATCGCGCGCCGCTGCAACATCGAGATGAGCTTCGGCACCTACTACCTGCCGCAGTTTCCAGTGCCCGAAGGCCACAATCTTGATACCTACATGCGCGAACGCGCCGTCAAGGGCCTGGAAGAGCGTCTGGCCGAACACGGACTGTGCGCCAACCACTCGCGCGAAGACTACGACGCACGCCTGGAACACGAGCTGGAAACCATCACCAAGATGGGCTTCCCCGGCTACTTTTTGATCGTGTCGGACTTCATCAGCTGGGCCAAGGAGCACGACATTCCGGTCGGTCCGGGACGCGGTTCGGGTGCCGGTTCGGTGGTCGCCTGGGCGCTCAAGATCACCGACCTCGATCCGCTGCAGTTCGACCTGCTGTTCGAGCGCTTCCTCAACCCCGAACGCGTGTCCATGCCCGACTTCGACGTCGATTTCTGCATGGACAAGCGCGGACTGGTGATCGACTACGTGGCGCAAAAATACGGCCGCGACCACGTCAGCCAGATCGTCACCTACGGCGCCATGGCGGCCAAGGCCGTGCTGCGCGACTGCGGTCGCGTGCTGGGCATGCCGTACGGCCAGGTCGACCGCATCGCCAAGCTCATTCCGGCGCGGCCGCTCGACCTCACGCTGCAAGACGCGCTGGGCCGCTCCAAGAAGGCGCAGGAAGCGCCGGACGAGCGCATCGTCAAGGAGTTTTGCGAGCTGTACGACACCGACGAGGAAGCACGCCCGCTGATCGACCTGGCGCTTTCGCTCGAAGGCATCACGCGCAACACCGGCAAGCACGCCGGCGGCGTGGTCATCGCGCCCACGCCGCTGACGGATTTTTCGCCGCTGTGCTGCGAGCCGGACGGCGGCGGCGTGGTCACCCAGTTCGACAAGCACGACGTCGAGCACGTCGGCCTGGTCAAGTTCGACTTTCTGGGCCTGCGCACGCTGACCATCATCGACTGGGCGGTCAAGGCCATCAACGCGCGGCGCAAGGCTTCCGGCGAGGCGCTGCTCGACATCATGCACATCCCGACCGACGACGCGGAAGTGTTCAAGATGTTCCGCCAGGCGCGCACGGTCGCCGTGTTCCAGTTCGAAGGCGGCGGCATGCAGCGCATGCTCAAGGAAGCGCGTCCCGACCGCTTCGAAGACCTCATCGCGCTGGGCGCGCTGTACCGTCCCGGCCCGATGGACCTCATCCCCACGTTCATCCGCCGCAAGCACGGCGAAGAGGTAGTCGAATATCCCGACCCGCGCGTCGAGCCGGTGCTCAAGGAGACCTACGGCATCATGGTCTACCAGGAGCAGGTGATGCAGATGGCGCAGATCATCGGTGGCTACACGCTGGGCGGCGCCGACCTGTTGCGCCGCGCCATGGGCAAGAAAAAGCTCTCGGAAATGGTCAAGCACCGCGCCATCTTCGCCGAGGGCGCGGCCAGGAACGGGCTGGACCAGAAGCAGGCCGACGCCATCTTCGACCTGATGGAAAAATTCGCCGGCTACGGCTTCAACAAGTCGCACGCCACCGCCTACGCGCTGGTCAGCTACCAGACCGCGTGGCTCAAGACGCATTACCCGGCCGAATTCCTGGCCGCGACCATTTCCTCGGACATGGACAACACCGACAAGGCGGTGCTGTTCCTCAACGAGGCGCGCGCCATCGGCATCGAAATCCTGCCGCCGGACGTCAACGCCTCGACGTGGATGTTCGAGGCCGTCGAGCCGCGCGTCATCCGCTACGGGCTGGGCGCCATCAAGGGCGTCGGTCGCGGCGTGTGCGAGGCCACCGCCACCGAACGCGAGGCCAACGGCCCGTACCACGACCTGGCCGACTACTGCCTGCGCGTCAAAGCCAGCGGACTGAACCGGCGCGTGCTCGAAGCGCTGGTCAATTCCGGCGCGCTGGACAGCCTCATCCCCAACCGCGCCAGCGGCATGGCGCAGATCACCGAAGCCATGCGCGCGGCCGACCAGCAGCAACGCGACGCGCAGGCCGGCCAGAACGACATGTTCGGCGCCCCGGCCGCGGCCGGTGGCGGCATTCGCGTCACCCTACCGACCTGCCCGGCATGGACGCTGGAACAGCGCCTGGCTGGCGAACACGACACGCTCGGCCATTACCTGTCCGGCCATCCGACCGATCCGTGGCGCGACGTGATCGCGCAACTGGCCACCTGCCCCATGGGCGAAATCGTCGAGCGCTACCAGCCGCCGGCACCGCGCGGCAGCGATGACGACAAGAGCCGCTTCCGCCGCGCGCCGGAAACGCCGTGGACCGTCGTCGGCATGGTCACCGGCGTGCGCAAGCGCGGCGAGACGGCGGCATTCGCGCGACTGGAAGACGCCACCGGCGGCATCGAGGTGAGTTTTTTCCGCGAGGCGTTCGACCAGTACGCCGCCCTGCTCACGCGCGACGCGCTGCTGGTGGTCGAAGGCGGCCTCGGCATCGACGGTTTTTCCGGCGACTACCAGGTGCGCGCCAAGCGCGTGACCACGCTGGCCGAAGCGTGCGAAAAACTCTCGCGCCTGCTGCGCCTGAAAGTGGACGGCATCGGCCCCGATTTTCTCGCCCGGCTGCGCGAAACGGTCGAGCAATACCGCGGCGGCGCCACCACGCTGCGCCTGTCCGGCTACCACAACACCTGCGCCCGCGCCGACATCGACCTGGGTGATGCCTGGCGCGTGCATGCGCGTCCGGAACTGGTCAGCCAGCTGCGCGGCCTGCCCGGCGTGCTGGCCGCCGAACTCAAGCTGGCCCGTGCCAACTGAGCCATGGTCGACACGTTCGGCTCAGTTATAATGCCCAGTCTCATTGTCGTTGAAGCGCCTGATGAATCAGAACTTTCTTGATTTCGAACAGCCGATTGCCGAGCTCTCCGCCAAAATCGAGGAACTGCGCAATGCCAGCGACGGGCAGGCGTTCAACATCGACGAGGAAGTCGGCAAGCTGCGCGACAAGCTCAAGACCAAGACGGCCGACATTTTCAAGAACCTCACGCCGTGGCAAGTCACGCAAATGGCGCGCCATCCGCTGCGCCCGTACACGCTCGACTACATCGGCGTGATGTGCGACGAATTCCACGAACTGGCCGGCGACCGCATGTACGCGGACGACGCCGCCATCGTCGGCGGCATCGGCCGCATCAACGACCGCCCGGTGATGATCATCGGCCACCAGAAGGCGCGCGACACGCGCGGCAAGGTGCGCCGCAACTTCGGCATGCCGCGCCCCGAGGGCTACCGCAAGGCGCTGCGCCTGATGAAAATGGCCGAGCGTTTCCGCCTGCCGCTGATCACCTTCATCGACACCCCCGGCGCCTATCCCGGCATCGGCGCCGAGGAACGCGGCCAGAGCGAAGCCATCGCCCGCAACCTGCTGGAAATGGCCGAGCTGAAAACGCCCATCGTTGTCAGCGTGATCGGCGAAGGCGGCTCCGGCGGCGCGCTGGGCATCGGCGTCGGCGACCGCGTCAACATCCTGCAGTACTCGATCTATTCGGTCATTTCGCCCGAAGGCTGCGCGTCCATCCTGTGGAAAAGCGCCGACAAGGCCAAGGACGCCGCGGCCGCCCTGGGCCTGACCGCGCCCAAGCTCAAGGAGCTGGAACTGGTCGACAAAGTCGTGCGCGAACCGCTCGGCGGCGCACATCGCAACATGCGCTCCATGGCCGTGCGCCTGAAGGCCGTCATCCTCAACGAGCTTGACCAGCTCGAAGCCCTGCCCACCGGCAAGCTGCTGGAAGAACGTTACCAGCGCCTGCGACGCTACGGCACCTGGCAGGAATAAGCCGTCATGGCCGGCGTGCGCGGTCTGGGACACGTCAACCTGCGCGCCGGCGCGGATCTGGTCGAGCGCCTGCGCCGCTTCTACATCGACATCGTCGGCCTGGCCGAAGGCCCCCGCCCCGCATTCAATTCCGGTTCGCACGGCTACTGGCTGTATGCAGGCAACACCGACCTGGTGCACCTCACCATCGACGCCAACGGGGATGTGGCCACGCTGCCTGCCGGCCACTTCAACCATCTCGCCTTCGATTGCGACGACCTCGCCGCCACCCGCGCGCGTCTCGATGCCACCGGCACGCACTACACCATCGACAACGTCGCCGAACTGGGGCAGACCCAACTGTTCCTCACCGACCCGGCCGGCATGGCGATCGAACTGACCTTCACCCACCCCTGAAGCGGTCACCCCGGGCCATGGCCACGGCGTTACCATCAACCGACCACCTTTTCGGAACCCGCCATGGCCAACGCATCGACCGCCAGACTTGCCGTCCTGATCGACGCCGACAACGCGCAACCGTCACTGGCGCCCGCCTTGCTGGCCGAAGTGGCCAAATACGGCACCGCCCACGTCAAGCGCGCCTATGGCGACTGGACCAGTACCCGGCTCAAGGGCTGGAAGGATCAGCTGCTGGAGCAATCCATCCAGCCGATCCAGCAATTCGGTTACACCACCGGCAAGAACGCGACCGACTCGGCGCTCATCATCGACGCCATGGACCTGCTCTACACCGGGCATTTCGACGGCTTCTGCATCGTGTCCAGCGACAGCGATTTCACGCGCCTGGCCTCGCGCCTGCGCGAAGCGGGACTGACCGTCTACGGCATCGGCGAGCGCAAGACGCCGGCACCGTTCGTCTCGGCCTGCGACAAGTTCATCTACACCGACGTGATCGAACCGCCGAACGAGGACAAGGCCGAGCCGGCCCCCGTTGCCGCGCGCAAGAATGCGCAGGAACTGCGCAGCGACACGCGCCTGGTCAACCTGCTGCGCAACGCCATTGGCGACGCCGATGACGATGCCGGCTGGGCCAACCTGGGCGCCGTGGGCAGCATGGTCAACAAGCGTGCGCCCGATTTCGACCCGCGCAACTGGGGCTATGCCAAGCTCAGTGGTCTGGTCGCCGCGATCGGCCTGTTCCAGACCGAAGAACGCCAAGTCGGCAACGGCAAGGCACTGTACGTGCGCAACAAGCCGCGCGGCAAGGCATGACGGATCTGCAAGGCATCCTGCGCCGGGCGCTGACAACCGGCCCGACCGGCAGCCTGTGCGTGGGCTTCAGCGGTGGATCGGATTCAACCGCCCTGCTGCACGCGCTGGCGCAATTGCCCGAAGCGCGTGCACGCGGCCTGCGCGCCGTGCATGTTGACCACGGTTTGCAGGCCGACAGCCGGGCCTGGGCCGAACATTGCCGGCGCCTGTGCAAAACGCTGGACGTGCCACTCGCGGTGCATCGCGTGCATGTCGCGCGGCAAGGCGGCAGCGGCGTGGAAGCCGCCGCACGCGAAGCCCGCTACAAGGCGTTTGCCGATGCGTTGCACAAGGGCGAATCCCTGCTCACCGCCCACCATCGTGACGATCAGGCCGAAACCGTGCTGCTGAAACTGCTGCGCGGCGCCGGCCCCGAAGGCCTGGGCGGCATGCGCGCGCACCGGCCGTTCGCCGTCGGCTGGCTGTGGCGTCCATTGCTGGACACGCCGCACGCCGTGCTGGTCGATTACGTGCACGCACACCACCTGCCCGTCATCGACGATCCGTCCAACCAATCCACGCACTACGCGCGCAATTTCCTGCGCGCCGACATCCTGCCGCGCTTGGCCGGACACTGGCCGCAAGCCCCGCAGTCCATCGGCCATGCGGCGCGCCTGCAGCGCGACACGGCCGATTTTCTGCATCAATGCAGCACCGAAAAACGGCAACTGCTGCAGGATCCAAGTGACGCCAGCCTCGACGCCAACGGCTGGGCCGACCTGCATGTTGCGTTGCGCGGTCCGGTTCTGGAACAGTGGCTGCACGCGCAACATTTGCCGGCCCCCACCACGAAGCAACGCGAACAATTGCTGCAACAGATTCGTGAAGCGGCCGCTGATCGCGTACCGCAAGTAGATTGGCCAGGCACGGTCGTCCATGTCTGGCGCGGACGTCTATACGCCCATCCCCCCATGCCACCGACGCCACCCAGGTGGCACGCGACATGGGATGGTCAGCTTCTGCCTTTGCCCGGCGCCGCCGGCACGCTGGCACTGTCCGGCGAGCTTCCACCCTCGTTGCAGCTGGACGTCCGCTTGGGCGAAACCGGCCTTCACCTGCGCCCGACCGGTGACACGCATACCCGTCAATTGCGCGACCTGTTCCAACGCAGCGCCATCGTGCCGTGGCTGCGTCGCCACTGCCCGGCCATCTACGCCGGCGACGGCACCCTGTTGGCCATTGCCGACCTGTGGCTGACCGAGGCCGGACAACAATGGCAGGATCAACACCGGGCGCAATTTGTCTGGACGCCGCTGCTCGCCCATCCATTGCGCCCGCGCGCGCCGTGAGCTAGTTTTTGCGTCCATGAGCAAGCCCAAGAACAACCCCGCCACCGCCTCCGACAACAACCAGATCGCCGACTTCGAAAACTCGCTCAGCGAGCTTGAAAGCCTGGTCAACAAACTCGAAGGCGGCGAACTGAGCCTGGACGAATCGCTCAAGTCGTTCGAACGCGGCATCACCCTGTTCCGCAACTGCCAAGGCGCATTGCAGCAGGCCGAACTGCGCGTGCAAACGCTGCTCGACCCGGAAAACCCCGACAGCGCCACGCCATTGCCGGATACCGACGAAGACTGATCCTTCATGGGGCTGCCGACCGGCCTTCGCGCTGCCAGCCATCGCGAAGGCCGTCAGTCGGGCCGCACCACCGCTTGCAGCTGGGCACGCAGCCATTGGTGCCCGGGGTCCTCGTCGAACCGCGGATGCCAGCCGGCCAGGAACTCGATCCCGCGGTACTTGAACGGCAACGGAAAGCAATCGACGACATCGGCAAAACGGCGCAGGAACCGCGCCGGCAAAGTAGCCAGACAATCCGTGCGCTGCAGCAGCTGCGGCACCATCGTGTAGTACTGCACCGAAAACGCCACACGCCGACTGCGTCCGCGCCGGGCAAGCAACTCGTCGATGGCGCTGCGGTAATCACCCACGGGCGAGACCAGCACGTGCGCTTGCGCGCAATACTGCGCCAGGGTCGGCTTGCGCATGCCGCGCGGATGCCCCTTGCGTTGCGCCACTTCGAAGCGGTCCGTGAACAGCGGCTGCGTGCGCATGCCGCCCGGCATGAAAGGCGCCGTGGTGATGGCCAGATCCAGCCCGCCACGGGACGCCTGCTCCATGAGCCCGGCGCGGTCGAACTGGCGCAAGGCCAGCCGGATGCCCGGGTTGCCGTATCGGCACAGCCGCTGCGCCAGATCGACACCGATCACCGAGGCCGTGTTGTCATTGACGGCGACCACGAAGTCGCGCCGCGCGGTCGAGGGATCGAACGTGGCCGGTCCCTCGACCAGCTGCTCGATGGCCCGCAGCAAATCGTGCAAGTCCGTGCGCATGGCATGCGCCCGGGCGGTCAGGCGCATGCCGCGCCCCTGCTCGGCCGGAACCAGCAACCGATCGCCCGCCAGCCTGCGCAGACGCGCCAACTGGGCCGACAACGCCGGCTGCGTCATGTGCAGGCGTTCCGCGGCGCGCGTGACGTTGGCCTCCTGGAGCAGGCAATCCAGCGCGCGCAGCAGGGCGAAATCGTTTCTGTTCATAAATATGGATTATAGACAACTGCTGTTGATTATCTATTTCATGTATTCATCGCCACCGTCTATCGTGACCACACACCAGATCATCCCAAACCAACGGCACCGATTGACATGAACGAAAGCATCCACTTTGGCGACGTGACGGTCACGCGCGTCATCGAATGGTCCGGACCGCTCCGGACCGTGGCGGACATCCTGCCCGACACCCCGGCCGAACAATGGCAGGCCAACCGGTCCTGGCTGGCGCCCGATTTCTGGAACCCCGAAACCGACGCCTGGATGTGCCACGTCCAGACATGGGTGATCCGCGCCGCTGGCCGCGTCGTGCTGGTGGATACCGGTGTCGGCAACGAGCGCGAACGCCCCGGCATGCCGGCATTCGCGCATTGGCACACCGATTTTCTCGACCGTCTCGCCGCAGCCGGCGTCATGCCCGAGGACGTGGACACGGTCATCAACACGCACATCCACTCCGACCATGTCGGCTGGAACACCCGGCTGGTGGAAGGCGCGTTCGTGCCGACATTCCCGAATGCCACGTATCTGGTTCCGCAGGCCGACTACGACTACTTCCACCCCGGCAACGCCCCGCGCCGACGCGCCCCGGTGACGCAGGAAGAACGACGCCGGTTCGAGGGCATCCGCCAGCTTTTCGCCGACAGCATCGAACCGGTGGAAAAAAGCGGGCAGCTGCAGCTGTGGAGCGACCACCACGAAGTGCAAGGATTGCCCATCAGCCTGGAACCTGCTCCCGGCCACACGCCCGGCTCCTCGATCGTCCGGCTGCGTGCCGGCACGGGCGCCTTGTTCGTGGGCGACCTGCTGCACAGTCCGATGCAGATCCTTCATCCGCACAGCCATTGCTGCTTCGATCTGGACATCCGCCAGGCTCGCGCCACCCGCCAGCGCATTCTCGCCCAGGCCGCCGCGGACGGCTCGACCCTCCTGCCGGGACATTTCCCCGGCCACGGTGCCGCCGTCATCCGGGCAGGTACCGGTGACAACGCTTTCACGATTGCCCGCTGGGCCACCTGAACCCAAGTTTTCCCGACACGGGACTCGAACGCGCAACGCAGATGTTCGCCAAAGGTACGACGCCCATTGATGGCCTGACCGTGCGCACAAAAAGAAAGGAACGCGAACCTTCGCGTTCCTTTCCCGTGGCATGCATGCCGTGCTTCAGCTCACCAGTCGCAACGCGAACGGATAGCGGTACGTGCCGCTCTTGTTCACCTCGACGGCAGCCATGATGCACAGGATGAGGTTGACCAGCCACACCAGCCAGAACAGCACGGCGCCGATCACGATGACGGTCAGCACCCAGCAGATGACGTAGGCGATGAACACCGTGATCTGGAAGTTCAGCGCCTCCTTGGCTTCGGCCAGGAGGTAGTCCTTGTCGGTGCGGTCCTTGTGCAGCAGCCACACGACCAGCGGCACCAGGAACGCGAACACGATGCCCGACAAATGCGTCAGCATCGCCAGATTGCGATCGTCCGTGCTGATCGCCGGAGCCGCATCTTCACGGGGATCTTCCGGCGGGGTGGATGGCGACTGCGGCGGGTTGGGCGGCAACTGATCCGGCGGCGTACTCATGCAAGATTCCTCCGATGGGGAAGCATGACTGTCATGCCCGCCCGGCCCCCTGTCAAGTTGTCGCAGGGGCATATCGGACGGCCATCACACTCGCCCGCGGCCGGATCATTCGCCGGCCACGGTCATCGATTCGACCAGGATCGAACCGGTCAGCAGGCTGGACCGGCGATCCACGTCCGCGCCCACCGCCACGATGTTGGCCAGCATGTCGCGCAGGTTGGCGGCAATGGTGACGCCTTCGACCGGATGCACGATGGCACCGTGCTCGACCCAGAAGCCGGCCGCACCGCGCGAATAGTCGCCGGTGACGATGTTGACGCCCTGCCCCATCACTTCGGTGACGACCAGACCGGTATCCATGCGCTTGAGCATGCCGGTGAAATCATCTTCGCCGTGGCTCACCACGAGGTTGTGCACGCCGCCGGCGTTGCCGGTCGTCTCCAGCCCCAGCTTGCGCGCCGAATAGCTGCCCAGCACATAGCGCGCCAGCACGCCGTCGCGTACCAGCGGCGAAGCCTTCGTCGCCACGCCTTCGGCATCGAACGCGGCGGAGGCAAAGCCGCGCGGCAGGAACGGCTGTTCGTCCACCGACATCCAGGCTGGCAAAATCTGCCGCCCCCGGGCACCGATCAGAAAACTGGCTTCACGGTACAGCGCGCCGCCACTGACCGCGGCCAGCAGATGTCCGACCAGACTGCGCGCCACCTCCGGCGCAAACAGCACCGGGCATTGCCGCGTGGACAAGCTGCGCGCACCAATGCGTGCCAGCGTACGCTGCGCCGCCTTGCGGCCGATCTCGGCGGCCGGCATGAAATCCGTGGCCGCGCGTGCATTGTCGTACCAGTAGTCGCGCTGCATGGCGCCATCGGCGTCGGCCGCGATCAAGGCGCACGACATGCCGTGTTGCGTATCGCGTTCCAGCCCCACGAAACCGTGCGAGTTGGCGTACACGGACAGCGCGCTGCCCGTTTCGACCGTGGCACCCTCGGAATTGCCGATGCCTGGCATGGCGCGTCCGGCATCCTCGATTTCCAGACCCAGCGCGACGGCCCTGTCCACGTCCAGATCCCATGGATGCCACAGGTCCAGATCGGGGAAATCGGTGGCCATGCGTGACGCGTCGGCCAGCCCCGCGCAGGGATCTTCCTCAGTGTAGCGGGCGATGGCGCAAGCCTGGTCCAGCGTGGCCTGGATCGAATCGGGGTTGAGGTCGGCCGTGCTGGCGTTGCCCTTGCGCTGGCCGAAATACACCGTCAGGCCGAAGCCACGATCGCGCGTGCGCTCGACGGTTTCGACCTCGCCCATGCGCACGTTCACGGTCAAACCGGTGTCGACGCCGGCCGACACCTCGGCGGCGCTGGCGCCGGCGGCACGCGCGCGGTTGACCACGTCTTGCGCCAATTGGGCCAGCCGATCGAGTTGTGCGCGGCTGTCGTCGGCCACGAGGGAAGCACTGGTAGTCATGAATTACCTGTCACTGTGCATGGCCACGCCATGCAGCAAGCCAAAAGATACGGGACAATAGCCATCCCGCTCATGTGAACACGCCGCCTTGAACGACACGTCCGATTTCGAAAACGCCGACGAGCGTCCCAGCCGCAGCCAGAAGCGACGCGACGCGCTGGCGCTGCTGGCGTTGGCCGAACAGCTGGTCGAACTGTCGGCCACGCGCCTGGCCAAGCTGGGCCTGCCCGACGACGTGCGCGAGGAAATCACCTTCGTGCGCGGCATCACTTCACACGGCGCGCGCAAGCGGCAAATGGCGCATCTGGCCAAGCTGATGCGCCGCCACGATGACGAGGCGTTTGCCACCGCGCGTGCCACGCTCGGCGAGGATCGCCAGCACCAGCAACGCGAAGCCGCCGCGTTCCAGCGCGTGGAAGCGTTGCGTGACCAGCTGCTAGACGGCAACGCAGACGCGCTGACCGCGTTCATCGCCACGCATCCCGACGTCGACCGCCAGCACTTGAACGCGCTGATCCGCCAGGCGCGCAGCGAGCGCGAGCGCAACAAGCCGGCGCGCGCGGCACGCGAACTGTTCCGCCTGCTGCGCGACCAGCCCGAAGCCTGAGGCAACGCCATCATCACGACGCCGTGCCGCCCACCGTCATGGCGTCCACGCGCAACGTCGGCTGGCCCACGCCCACCGGCACGCTCTGGCCATTCTTGCCGCACACGCCGACACCTTCGTCCAGTTGCAGGTCGTTGCCGATCATCGACACGCGCGTGAGCACATCCGGCCCCGAGCCGATGAGCGTCGCCCCCTTGACCGGCCGCGTGACCTTGCCGTTTTCGATGAGATACGCCTCGGACGCGGAAAACACGAACTTGCCGTTGGTGATGTCGACCTGCCCGCCGCCAAAGTTGACGGCATACAGGCCCTTGTCGACCGAGGCGATGATTTCGGCCGGATCGCGCTCGCCTGCCAGCATGTAGGTGTTGGTCATGCGCGGCATCGGCAGTTGCGAGAACGACTCGCGGCGGCCATTGCCGGTCGGCGCCATGCCCATCAGGCGCGCGTTGAGCTTGTCCTGCATGTAGCCGACCAGGATGCCGTCCTCGATCAGCGTGGTGCAATGGGTCGGCGTGCCTTCGTCGTCGATGGACAGCGAACCGCGCCGGCCTTCCAGCGTGCCGTCGTCGACCACCGTCACGCCCGGCGCCGCCACGCGCTGGCCCATGCGCCCGGCAAACGCGCTGGTGCCCTTGCGGTTGAAGTCGCCTTCCAGACCGTGGCCGATGGCCTCGTGCAGCAGCACACCCGGCCAGCCGGGGCCAAGCACCACCGGCATGGTGCCGGCCGGCGCGTCCACCGCGTCCAGGTTGACCAGCGCCGTGCGCACCGCCTCGGCCGCCCACGCCTTGGCCTTGCCATTGGCCAGCAATTCTTTATAGCCATAGCGTCCGCCGCCGCCAGCAAACCCGCGTTCGCGACGGCCGCCCTGTTCGGCAATGACCGACACATTCAAACGCACCAGCGGGCGCACATCCGCCGCCAGCGTGCCGTCGGAGGCGGCCACCAGCACGGTGTCGAGCGTGGCAGACAGGCTCACCACCACCTGCTTGACGCGCGGATCGCGTGCACGCGCGTACGCGTCGACCTCGCGCAACACGGCAATCTTGTCCTCGTTGGGCAGGCTGTCGACCGGGTCGATGGCCGGATACAGCGCGCGCGTGGTCGCCACCGCCAGCGGCTTGCCGGCGCCATGGCCGTCGCGCGCGATGGCCCGCGCGGCACCGGCAGCTTCCAGCAATTGCGGCAGCACGACGTCGTCGGAATAGGCAAAACCGGTCTTCTCGCCGGCAATGGCACGCACGCCCACGCCCTGCTCGATGGCATGGCTGCCGGACTTGACGATGCCGTCCTCCAGCACCCACGACTCACTGCGCGAATGCTGGAAATACAGGTCGGCCGCATCCACCGACGGACCGGTCAGCTGCGCGAACACGCGCGACAAATCGGTATGCGAAATGCCGGCCGGCGCCAACAGGCGCTGTTCGGCAAGGGCGAGCGATGATTCCATGGTGGGTCCTTGGTTGATGAGGACAGCATGGGGGCGAACGGCCCCGCATTAAAGGGATGCCGGCAACTTCGTGCTGGCAGCCGCAGCCGGGTGCGGTGCCGAACTTGCCGAAGACGGACTGGCCGGTGCCGGCGCAGCCTTCAGCGGGCTGGATGGCGCCGGCGAGGCCTTCGTCGGCCCCGCAACGGGAGCCGGCAAGCGCGCGCCGGGCACGACTGCCGATCCGCGCCGCGCCGGCGGCACGTGCTCGGCTTCCTTCGTGATCGTGGGTTTGTCCCACGGCCCGGTGATGTGATAACGCACGCTGGCGGCCTTGTTCAGGCCCTTGCCCAGCAGCCCCTGCACCGCCAATCCGGCGACCACGCCCAAGGGGCCGGCAACCGCCGCGCCAACAATCGGCAGGCTGTTGCCGATGTGCGGAATAGCCAGCACATGCTGGTCGTAATCGTGCGTGCGAAAGCCCACGCGGCCGGTCACCGTCACGTTCACGGACGGCCCTTTCAGGGTGAAATCGCTGGTGTAGGCGTTGCCGTCATGGAAACGGAAATGGCCGGAGATGGAATCAAAACCCAGCCCCTTGCCGAACACGTCGCCGAAATCAAGCGTCAAACGGCGCGGCAAATCCACGATGGACATCAAGCCAAACAGGCGTCCCACGCCGGGTTTGACATCGGGAATGCGCCCTTCGCCGATCTTGACGCCCAGCGTGCCTTCCACGTTGGCCAGCGCGAACGACGACGGCGCGCCCGGCCAGGAGGCGTCCAGATGGGCATGCGTCTGCCCGCCGGTGAAAATGCCTTCGTAACCAAGCGCATCCAGCATGTTGCCGAGACTGGCGGCGTTGAAATCGATGGCCATGCGGGTCTGGCTGGCGTGCGCCGTGCCGTCCCAGTCGCCCGTGGCGGTCATGTACAACGACGGCGACTGCGCGCGCAGCATGCCGATACGCATGCCCTTGCTGGTCGGATGCGTTTCCAACCGCACCTGGCCCAGATGCGCATCACCAAAACGCAGGTCGCCGACCCACACATGCAACGGCGGCAGGCTGGACGGCGCCACGCCCACGTCGGCAGCTTGTTGCGCCAACTGTTGCGCCGTCGGCACCGCCGCCGCCACCGAGCTGGCCGTGGCCGGCACCGCGGCAGGTTCGGATGCCGCGGCCGGCTTGGGCCAGTACAGGCGCTTGAAACGCGCCACGATGCCGCGCACGCCAAGGTCGTGCACCGGCACGGTCACATCGCCCTGAATGGCCGGACCGTCCACGTTGACGGCCAATTGCGTCGCGTTTTGCTGCAGTTTGAGATGCAACTGGCTGAATGCCTGACCGAAAATATGCGTGACATCGGTCGCGACATCCACGTCGATGGGCGGCATGGCTCCCTGGCCGCTGCCCATGGCCGACAAGGCCCAGCGCACCCAGCCCGACACGTCGAGATTGGCCGTGGAACCGCGCACGCGGATGCCGCTGGCCGGCAACGGCGTGGCCGGCGCCAATCCGCCGACGCGCACGTCGACCGCCCATGGCTTGTCCGGTGCCGGCAAGCGTGCGAGCGCAAACAACCGGTTGCCGAGAATGACACGCATGTGGCTGCCGGCCACCGGAAAGCCCATCTGCATGTCCAGCGGCAACAGGGTTTGCGCCGGCTTGGCCAGCGGCGCCGGCAAGTCCAGCGCCAGTCCCTGCAGGTTGGAACGCACCGTCAGCACCTGGTTGGCATGCAACGGATTGTTGGCCGCGTTGTCGATGTGGAAAGCGATGTCGAATGGCGCGCTGCCGTGGCCCATGGCGCCGACGGAAGCCAGCTCCGGCCGCCCGGCGACCAGCTGCGCCAGGCTGAAATTGCCGCGCACATCCACCTTGAACGGCCAATCGGCATGGCCGGTCTGCGGCCCGATGGCCATGGCCAGACTGACCGGCTGTCCCTGGTAGAGCGCCGTCAGCCCGTGCGTTTCAAAGCCGTGGGCGTTGAAATGCAGCGGCCCGTTCAGCGCCTGCATGCTCAAACCCCAGGCCTTGGCGTCGACATCGGCATCATGCAAATGCACCGTGCCGCCCAGCGTGAACGGGCTGGGCGCGCGTTTGGACAGCGGCACCACCATCGCGAAATCGAAATCGCCGTTGCCGCCCAGCGTGAGATTGTCCAGCACGTCGGCGTGCGGCTTGCCGATGGGACTGCCACGCACCAGGCCCATCATGGCGCCACCACTGCCGTTGCCGCTGGCGTTGAGGATCAGTTCGGTCTGGCCGAAATCGGGAATGCTGGCCACGGCATCATGCACCTTGATGCCATTGATGCCGCCGGCATCGACCAGCGCCAGCATGCCGTTGTCGACGAAGTCGACACCCACGTGGATGCCGTTGGCACCGGGCCAATGCGGATCGAATTTCAGGTCCAGGCCCGAAATGTCGGCATGCGCTTCGAAACGCCCCTTGTGGTTGGTGAACGGCCAGTCGGACGTCGCCCCGCGCACCACCACGCGGGCACCGTCCAGCGTGCCGCCCAGCAGGCCGTGATCCAGCCACTTCACGGCATTCTCCGGCATGATGCCGACCGGCAGGAACTGCCGTGCCGCCACCAGCGGCATGGGCGCGACCACGGCCGACATGTTCAATATCGGCGAGCCACCTTGTCGCGGCAGTGCCACACCACCGCGCAGCTCGCCGGCAAGCGCCTTGCCCTTGAAGTGCAGCCCACCCGTGGCCAGATGCCAGGCTGCCGCCCCGCGCCACACGGCAAAATGGCCGGCCACACGCGAAAACGTCAGCGGCTGGCGAAACAGCTTGGCAAAATCCAGCGTCAACGGCTGCGCCGGCAATTGCAGCGATACCGCCTCGGCATCGCCCAGCACGCTGCCATGCAAGTCATTCACACCGGGGCGCCGGTCAGCCGCCGCCAGATGCAGATGGTCGAATTGCGCGTGCAAGGCCTGCAACCCGCCGGATCCTGACCAGTCAAGCCAGGCGGAAGACACGTGAATCCCGGGTGCAGCCGCCGCCAGCCAATGGCCCAGTGACGTCGACACCCCAGGCGCCAGGCTGGCCATGGCCGCCCAGGCACCGGTTTCCAGATTCCGGGCTTTTGCCAGCACGTGCAAAGTCTTGCCGTGGCCACTGATGCGCGCGCGCACGCTGCCCTTGGCGCCCGGCGCAAACAACACGTTCCACTGGCCAGCCTGATGTTGCAACCGCGCAAGGCCGACCAGTTGCGCGGCTTTGACCTCGCCCGCCGGCCCGGTCACGTCCAAGTTGCGCAGGTTGATGTCGGCCGTCACGTCTGAAATCTGGCGGTCATGCCAGGACAGCCACACGGCCGCATTCCCCTGCCCGGACTTGACCGCGTAGCCTGCCGCCGTCGCTCCGCCCAGCAGGTCGCCCAGATCGGCTTTGCTCACGCCCAGATACAGCTGCCCGTCCGCAGCGCCGTCGCCTATCCGCCCGGCCAGACGCAGCGCCTGATTGGACGTGCCGCGCCGGATCACCCCCGCAAACCGCACTTGTCCGCCGCCGCTGTCCACCCGCAGCGGGCCGACGCGCATCTGGTAGTGCCGGCCCGTGCGGGCGTCGTCGATGTCCAATTGCAGGTCATCCAGCCACAAGTTGCCGGGCAGATCACCCGGCTTGAGATGCTGCCCCGCACCCGGTTTGGTGCCGGCCACGCCAAAGCCAGCCACATGCCAATGGCCATCGCGCGAACGGCGCAAAGTCAGCTTCAGGCCGCTCAGGCGCAGGTTGATCCAATGCCGCGAGGGCCGGATCAACGCGCCGAAATCCAGCTTGACCTTGGCCGATGGCAGGACCAGCGCCGGTTGGCCGTCACGCCGGCCGATCTTCACCTGATGCAGCACCAGCAAGGGACCGGACGGCTGCCAATGCCCCTGCATCGAGGCAAAGCTGACCGGGCGTTGCAGCTTCTGGCTGAGCATTTGCGCCACCCGATGCGGGTAATGCGCGATCAGCGGCACCAGCAACTGGCCCAGCGCCATCAGCAACGCCAGCACGATGGCCAGCACCGCCAGCACGCCGCCGGTGGTGAACCAGCAGCGGCGATGGATATGGCGCCAATCGGGGCTCAAAACACCCTCCCGGGTCGGTCAACCGGCCCGGCAAGCACGTGCCTCAGACTACAGCAACACCACATCGAACTGTTCCTGCGTGTACTGATCCTCGGCCTTGAGGCTGATGCCCTTGCCGATGAAGGTTTCCAGCTCGGCCAGCGCCGCCGAGTCTTCTTCCAGAATGCGGTCGACGACGCTGGGGCAAGCCATCACCATCAGTTCGCTGGCGGCGAACTGGCGCACGGCGCGGGTGATTTCGCGGAAAATCTCGTAGGTGACGGTTTCGGCGGTCTTGAGCGTACCGCGCCCGCCGCACACTTGGCACGGCTCGCACAGCTGCCGCTCCAGGCTTTCGCTGGTGCGCTTGCGCGTCATTTCCACCAGCCCCAGCGCCGACATCGGGTACACCGTGGTCTTGACGTGGTCGCGTTCAAGCGCCTTTTCCAGCGTGCGCAACACCTGGCGCTTGTGCTCGGCGTCGAGCATGTCGATGAAATCAATGATGATGATGCCGCCCAGGTTGCGCAGCCGCAGCTGGCGCGCCGAAGCCTGCGCGGCCTCAAGATTGGTGCGGTAGGCAGTTTCTTCGAGGTTGCGCGTGCCCAGGTAGCCGCCGGTGTTGACGTCGATTGTCGTCATCGCCTCGGTCTGGTCGATGACCAGCGAACCGCCGGACTTGAGCGGCACCTGCTTGTTGAGCGCGCGCTTGATCTCGTCGTCCACGCCGTACAGGTCGAAGATCGGGCGTTCGTCGTCGTACAGCTCGATGCGACCGTCCAGCTCGGCCATGAACTTGTGCACGAAATGGCAGGCTTTCTCCAGCGTCTCGTGCGAGTCCACACGCACTTTTTCCACGCCTTCGTAAAGCTGGTCGCGCAGCGTGCGCAGCGGCAGCGACAGCTCCTCGTACACGCAATCGCCCACCTTGGCCGTGGCGATGTTGGCTTGCACCACGCGCCACACGCGGCCCAGATAATCCACGTCGAACGCCAGCGCCTCGCGCGTGCGGCCTTCGGCGTTGGTGCGCACGATGTAGCCGGGCGCATTCTCGCCGACCAGCTCGGCGACAAGGCCCTTCAGGCGCTGGCGCTCGTCCTCGTCCTCGATGCGCGCCGACACGCCCAGGTTGTGCGCGTACGGCAGCAGCACCAGGTAGCGCGACGGAATGGACAAATACGCCGACAACCGTGCGCCCTTGGTGCTGATCGGGTCACGGATGACTTGCACCACGATGTCCTGGCCTTCATGGATCAGCGCGCTGATCGATGGTGCCGGCGGCGCCACCAGGGTTTCCTCGCCATTGCCGTCCGATGCCGGTTCCGTCGCCGCGGCATGCGGGCACACGATGTCGGATGCATGCAAGAACGCGGCCCGTTCCAGACCGATATCCACAAAAGCCGCCTGCATGCCGGGCATCACGCGGCGCACCCGGCCCTTGTAGACATTGCCCACGTAGCCGCGCCGGCGCGCACGTTCGACGTGCACCTCCTGCAACATGCCGCCTTCGATCTTGGCCACACGCGTTTCGCGCGGGGTGACATTGATCAGGATTTCCTCACTCACCCGCCACCCTCCAATTCGGGATCGGCGCCATCCCGATCCATCCTTGCCTACTTTATAGCGATCGACCGCCAACGCGGTCCACGTCGCGTCACATCGCGCCATCCACGCCGGCCTGCCGCAACAACTGCGCCGTCTCGAACAGCGGCAATCCCATGACACCGGAATAGCTGCCCTCCAATCGCTCGACAAACGCGGCCGCGCGGCCCTGGATGGCATAGCCGCCAGCCTTGTCGAACGGTTCGCCGGTGCCAACGTAGGCATCAATTTGATCTGCGTCCAGTGCGGCAAACGTCACCCGGGACACGCAGCGGGTACAAGCCTCCCGGTCATGGCCCAGCAGCCATACCGCCGATACCACCTCATGCGTGCGCCCCGACAAGCGTCGCAGCATGTTGCCCGCCGCGACCGCATCGGCCGGCTTGCCGAACACGTCGTCATCCAGCACCACTTCGGTGTCGGCCGACAGTACCTGGACATCCGGTTTGTCGTGCAGTTCGGCCAACACGGCGCGCCCTTTTTCGCGCGCGACACGTTCGACGTAGCCCACGGCCGATTCACCGGCCTGCCGCACTTCCGGCACATCCACCTTGCGCACCTCGAAAGCCACGCCCAGCTGCTGCAGCAATTGGCGACGGCGCGGGGATTGCGAGGCGAGGATCAACATGGCGTCAGCATAACGGGAACGGACATGGCGCCAAAGGTTTCACGTTCAGGCGCGATGGTACGGATGCCCGGCCAAAATCGTGGTGGCGCGGTACAGCTGCTCGGCCAACACCAGGCGCACCAGCATGTGCGGCAAGGTCAGCGGGCCCAGCGACCAGCGCTGGTCGGCGCGCGCCAGCACGTCCGGGGCATGGCCTTCCGGGCCGCCGATCAGAAACGCCAGGTGACGGCCACCCATGCGCCATTGCGCCAGTTGTTCGGCCAGTTGCTCGCTCGACCACGTCTTGCCGCGGCCATCCAGGGCCACGACATGGGTGTCATGCGGCAAGGCATGCAGCACCGCCGCGCCCTCATCGGCCGTGGCGCGTGCGCTGTCGCGCCCCTTGCCGCGATGACCGGGTGCGATCTCGACCAGATCCAGCGGCAAGGCATGCGACAGGCGCTTGCGGTATTCGGCAAAACCCTCGGCCACCCAGGCGGGCATGCGGTCGCCAACGGCAATGATGCGGGCCTGCATGATCCCCGGCCTCAGGCCGAGGCGCCGTCACCGCCGGCCGCGCGTTCGTCCGCCGCTTCGTCGGCCACGCTCCACAGCCGTTCCAGGCCGTAGAACTCGCGAATGCGCGGCAACATGACGTGCACGATGATGTCGCCCAGGTCGACCAGTACCCATTCGGCCTCGCGTTCGCCTTCCACGCCCAGCGGCATCATGCCGGCCTGCTTGGCAAACTTGACCACTTCGTCGGCAATGGCCTTGACGTGGCGCGTGGACGTGCCCGAGGCGATGACCAGCGTGTCGGCGATGGACGTCTTGCCACGCACGTCGATCTCGCGCACGTCGACGGCCTTGAGGTCATCGAGCGCCGCCAGCACGCGCTCGTGCAGATGGTCGGCGGAAACAGGTTCGGCGGGACGGGTGGAATGCGTCGGTGTCGTCAAGTCGGATTACCTTGGATGGGAAATGCACGCGAAGGCATGCCCGCGCAGTATAACGCCACGGCCCGGGAAGCTCTGATTCAATCAGAACTTCCCTGATGCCGATACGGCGCCAGGATGGCCGGATCGGCAAACACGCCGGCCGGCAGCAGGTAGCGCGGATCGCGGCCGGCAGCCAGCAGCGCGCGGATGCGCGTGGCGGAAACTTCCAGCGGCGTCACGTCCAGCCGCATCACGCGACCGGCGGGTTCGGCGTGCAGGTCGGTGGCGTTGTCCGTCCAGCGTCCGGTCAACTCGTGGGCCAGGGCCACCGGCCAGTCGGCCTCGAATCCCGGCCGCTCCAGCACGCCGATGTGGGCCAGCGCGAACAGCCGCGTCCATTCGTGCCAGCTGGACAGGCCGGCAAACGCGTCCACGCCGACCAGCAGCACCAGCGGCCGTGAGCCCTGCTCGTGGCGCAGCTGCGCCAGCGTGTCGACGGTGTACGAAGGGCCGTCGCGATCCAGCTCGCGCGTGTCCAGTTGCAGACGATCCTGCCCGCGCAGCGCCGCACGCAGCACGGTCACGCGCTCGGCGGCACTGGCCCGCGGCGCGCTCCGGTGCGGCGGCACACTGGCCGGCATCAGGCGCACCTCGGCGTCGAGCAATTCGGCCGCTTCCCACGCCGCGCTCAGATGTCCCAGATGTACCGGATCGAACGTGCCGCCCAGAATGGCCAGCGGTTTCATGCCAGCGCCCTGGCGACGGTCGGGTTGGCCACGGCCAGCATGAGGCGTTGCAATTCACGCCACGGATCGCCGGCCTCGCGCCCCTTGACCATGCGGTCGATGCGCGCGGCGCGTGCCAGGCAATGCACCCAGAAGCCACGCGGCGCGCGACGCAGGGCGGCGCGAAACAGTTTTTCGCGCGACGCCCACAGGTGCTCGGCCTTGGCCTGCGCGGCAAAATCGCGCGCGCGTGCCAGGCGCAAGGCCAGTTCCAGCTGGCTGTCGATCCAGCCCATGACGGGGATCAGCGATTCGCCTTCGGCTTCCAGCCCCGCCACGATGCGCAGCACACGCGCGGCGTCGCCGACAAACGCGGCTTCGGTCAACTTGAAAACATCGAAACGGCTGCTGTCGGCGACGAGGTTTTCCAGCGTGGCGGCATCCAGTTTGCCCTTGCCATGCAGCACGACCAGCTTGTCGACTTCCTGTGCGGCGGCCAGCAAATTGCCTTCCGCGCGTTCGGCCAGCACAGCGACCGCCTCGGGCGTGGCCTCGATGCCGCGCGAAGCCAATCGCGCCCGCACCCAGGCCGGCCATTCGTGCATTTGCGGCGCCCAGAACACCACATGCTCGCCCGTTTTTTCGACCGCGCGGCTCCACGCGCCGCCATGCTTGCCCGACCACTCGTTGCAGGTGATCAGCAGCAGCACATCCGGTGGCGGATCCTTGCAATAGGCCGCGATGGCGGCGCCGCCGTCCTTGCCCGGCTTGCCGCCCGGCAAGCGCAAATCGATGATGCGCCGACTGGCAAACAGCGACATGCCGGCCGCGGCGCGGGCCAGATTGTCCCAATCGAAACGCGCCTCGACATCGAGCACGTCACGCTCCGCGTAGCCCAGTTCGCGCGCCCGCGTGCGCAAGGCGTCGGCCGCTTCCAGCACCAGCAATTCCTCGCCGGTCAAAAGGTGCACCGGCGCCAGGCGCTCGCCGCGCAACTGGGCGTACCACTGGTCGGGACGCGTCGGCATGGTCAGGGGGTCGCGGCAGGTACCGCGGCGCTGGTTGCCGGTGCCGGCTCGGCATGTTCCGCCGCGGCCTGCAGGCGGAACATCACCGATTGCACCATGGACTGGATCAAGTCGGAGCGGATGGCCTGAACCTGGGTTTCGCGGCCGACGGCATGGCTGGCGTCGTAGGTGTATTCACGCGACAAGCGTGCATCCTGCTCCGGCACCAGCGTCTTGCCGTTGGCATCGGTCACGTCAAAACGCACGTGAAAATCCAATGCGTACTCGCTGACGCGGCCGGCACCGGTAATGGCCACCGAATTGCTTTCAAAACGCGCCACCGGCACGTTCAGCGTTGCCACGCCCGGCCCCGCGGCTTCCACCACCGTGCTGCCGGAAGCCGCCAGCGCCCGCGCCAGCGCACGTCTGAACGGGCCGTTGCCGGACACTTGCAGATATACCGTCTGCATGCCGGCCGGCAACTGCGCGCTGCGACGCAAATGAAAACCGCAGGCACTCAGCAACAGCCCCAGCGTCAGCACTGCACTCAGGCGCGCCAGTGACTTCATGCGGCCACCACGATGTTGACGATCTTGCCCGGCACGACGATGACCTTGCGCACCGTCTTGCCCTCAAGGAATGCCTGCACCGATGGCAACGCGCGCGCCTGTGCCTCGGCCTCGTCCTTGGCGATGCCGGCGGCCACGTCCAGCGTGCCGCGCAATTTGCCGTTGACCTGCACGGCCATGGTCACCGTGTCGCGCACCAGGGCGCTCTCGTCCACCTTGGGCCACGGCTGGTCTTCGACCAGCTGTTCGGCATGCCCCAGCACTTGCCACAACTGGTGGCACACATGCGGCGTGACCGGATCAAGCATCAGCACCATGGCTTCCAGCGCCTCATGGCGCACGGCGCGGCCCTGGTCGCTCATGTCGTCGAACCTGGACACCGCGTTCAGCAGTTCCATCAGCGCGGCGATGGCCGTGTTGAAGCTGTGCCGGCGACCGTAGTCGTCACTGACCTTGGCGATGGTTTCGTGCACCTGGCGACGCAAGACTTTCTGCGCGCCGTTCAACGCGGACGAATCGACCAGTGGATGATCCGGCTGGCCGGCGTGCGTGGTCACCTCGCGCCAGAACCGGCGCATGAAGCGCGCCATGCCGTCCACGCCGGCCTCGTTCCATTCCAGCGACTGGTCGGGCGGTGCGGCAAACATCGAGAACAGGCGCACGGTGTCGGCGCCGTACTTGTCGATCATGGCCTGCGGATCGACGCCGTTGTTCTTCGACTTGGACATCTTTTCGACGCCGCCGATTTCCACGCGCTTGCCGTCGGCCTTGAGCGTGGCGCCGGTGATGCGCCCGCGCTCGTCGCGCTGCACGTCGACATCGGCCGGGTTGATCCACTCCTTCGCACCGTCCCTGCCCTCGCGATAGAACGTTTCGGCCACCACCATGCCCTGGCACAAAAGGTTCCGCGCCGGCTCGTCGCACGCCACCATGCCGGCGTCGCGCAACAGCTTGTGGTAGAAGCGGAAATACAGCAGATGCAGGATGGCGTGCTCGATGCCGCCGATGTACTGGTCGACCGGCAGCCAGTAGCCGGCGCGCGCGTCGACCTGCTCGGCGGCACCGGGACAGGCATAGCGCGCGTAATACCAGCTCGACTCCATGAAGGTGTCGAACGTGTCGGTTTCGCGCTCGGCCGGCTTGCCGCATTGCGGGCAGGTGCACTTGCGCCACTCGGGATCGGCCTTGATCGGCGAACGCACGCCGCTGAAGGCCACGTCTTCGGGCAGCACCACCGGCAACTGGTCCTCCGGCACCGGCACCGCGCCGCAATCGTCGCAGTAGATGACGGGAATCGGGCAGCCCCAGTAACGCTGGCGGCTGACGCCCCAGTCGCGCAGGCGCCAGTTGACCTTGCGCTTGCCGCGGCCGTCGGCTTCCAGGCGCACGGCAATGGCCTCGAACGCCTGCTCGAAGTCCATGCCGTCGAAATCGCCGGAGTTGACCAGCGTGCCATGCGCCGTGAACGCCTGCACGTTGCGGATGCGGTGCAGGAACTCGTCGATGACACGCACCGCCGATGACTTGTCGTAGGCATCGGTGCTGCCGTTGTGCAGCGCCGCGTGCATGGGATCGGCCAGCACGCCGGCGGCCAGGTCACGATCCAGCTCCTTGATGGCGTCGATGACGCCCTCGTCGGCCACCACCAGCTTGACCGGCAACTTGCACACCTGCGCAAATTCGCGGTCGCGCTCGTCATGGCCCGGCACGCACATCACCGCGCCGGTGCCGTAGCCCATCAACACGAAATTGGCGACCCACACCGGCAAGCGCTCGCCGCTGATCGGGTGGATGGCATAAAAACCGGTGGCGATGCCACGTTTTTCCTGTGTTTCCAGTTCGGCTTCGGATACGCCGCCGGATTTGCAGCTTTGCAGAAAATCGGCAATCTCGACATTGCCGTCCGCCGCCTTCAGCGCCAGCGGATGCTCGGCCGCAATGGCCAGATACGTCACACCCATCAAGGTGTCCGGACGCGTGGTAAAAACCGTCAACGGGTCACCACCCTCGACATCAAAGGTGACTTCCAGGCCTTCGGAACGGCCCAGCCAGTGGCGCTGCATGGTCTTGACCGCATCGGGCCAGCCCGGCAGCTTGTCCAGATCGTCCAGCAGCTGCGGCGCGTAATCGGTGATCTTCAAGAACCACTGCGGGATCTCGCGCTTTTGCACCACCGCGCCGGTGCGCCAGCCACGACCGTCGATGACCTGCTCGTTGGCCAGCACGGTCTGGTCGACCGGGTCCCAGTTGACGACGCTGTTGCGGCGATAGGCCAGGCCCTTTTTCATCAGGCGCACGAACATGCGCTGCTCGTGCACGTAGTACTCGGGCTTGCAGGTGGTCACTTCGCGCGACCAATCGTAGGCAAAGCCCATCTGGCGCAGCTGGCCGCGCATGCGCTCGATGTTGGCGTAGGTCCACCTGGCCGGCGCCGTGTTGTGCTTGATCGCCGCATTTTCGGCCGGCAGGCCAAACGCGTCCCAGCCCATCGGCTGCAGCACGTTCTTGCCCTGCATGCGCTGAAAACGGCTGATCACGTCGCCGATGGTGTAGTTGCGCACATGGCCCATGTGCATGGCCCCGCTGGGGTACATGAACATCGACAAGCAATAGAATTTTTCCCGGTCGGCATCCTCATGCACCTCGAAGGCATGCGTGTCGTTCCAGAAAGTCTGCGCGGCGGTCTCCACCGTGCGCGGATCGTAGGTTTCTTGCGGGTTGTTGTTATCGGTCACGGCGCGCCAAAGCCAAGCAGTTCCATGGCCGTGCAGCGTACCTCAGGGGCTGCAAACCGCCAAGAGATGGCGTTGCCGCCGGAACGGCCGGCAGCCTTGTCAGGCTTGCTCCTGGGCCCTTGTCCGCTTGTTGTGCTTGAGGCAGATCACCAGGTTGTAGACCGACACGAAAGCCGGGAACAGGTTCGACAGCACGCCGATCGAATCGTTCTTGCCAACGGTGAAATACGCCAGCATCATCAGGCTGCCGCACACCGACAACCACCAGAACGCCTGTGGCACCACCACGCGCTTGAGCTTGCGTGTGGCGTACAGCTGCACGAACCAGCGGCTGGTGAACAAGGCCATGCCCAGCAGGCCCACTACCTTCCACGGGGTCAGTTGGTACGACACCAACGCATGCACGATGTTGTGGAAATGCGAGATGAAGTAGTCCATGGCACTTGCTCGACGACGAAAGCGCCCATTTTAACAACAGCCCTACTCGCGCCAGTAACGTGCCTGATGACGTCGCCAACGCGCGGCAAGACGCGGTTCATCGTGCGCGGGGAACACCACCTCCACGGCGCCGGCCGTCGCGGTATTGACGAACGGCACGCCGGCCGCGCGATAACGCGCCACCACCGTCGGCGACGGATGATGGTATCGGTTGAGCCATCCCGCCGAGGCAATGGCCAGACGCGGTTTCAGCGCATCAATGAAAGCCTTGCTGGACGACGTGTGGCTGCCGTGGTGCGGCACCACCAGCACCAGCGGCAAGCCCTGCCCCACCCGCCGCGCCACTTGCGGCTCCACGCGACTGGAGATGTCGCCGGTGAGCAGCAGGCGGCCGGATTGCCCCGTCACCAGCAGCACGCAGGAGCGGTCGTTGTCGCGCCCACCGACTGTCTGGTCCGCCACCGGGCTGACCACGCGGAACGACACGCCATCCCAGTTCCAGCGCTGCCCACGCAAGCACTGGCGCATGTGCAATCCCACCTGGCGCGGCTCGCCACTGAGCTGTCGCGCCTTCGGAAACGCCGCCGCCACGGCGGCCGCACCGCCGGCATGATCGTTGTCGGCATGGCTGATCATCAGCATGCCCAGGTGGTGCACGCCACGGGCATGCAGCAGCGGCAGCACGGCCACCTTGCCCAGATTGAATCCGGACGGATAACGCGCGCCGGCGTCGTACACCATGGCGTGATGGCGCGTGCGCACCAGCACCGACAAGCCTTGCCCCACATCGATCACCCAGACACGAAACGCGCCCTTGGCCGGCGCATTCATCGGCGGCAACAGCAGCGGCAGAAACAGCACCGCGCCCAGCCAGCGCGCCGGCACGCCACGCGGCATGAACAACCAGGCGGCGCCCAGCATGGCCAGCACCATGGCCACCACGCCCACGGCGGGCGGATACCAGTGCGCCAGCGGCCACAGGGCCATGTGTTCCAGCCCCCACCACAGGCCATGCATGATCCACGCCGCCACGCGCCACAAGCCGGTTGATGCCCAGGGCGCGACCGGCAGGCACAACGTGCCGGCCAGCGTCAGCGGCACCACCAGAAGGCTCACGACCGGCACGGCAACCAGATTGGATATCGCACCCACGACCGAAGCCTGGCCGAAAAACCACAGCGTCAGCGGCATCAAGGCCACCGTCATCAAAAGCTGCGTCGAGCCCAGTGCCCGTACATGGCCGGCCAGGCTGCGCGGCCGGGCCAGCCCCATCATCAGGAAGGCCACGCCGACGAACGACAGCCAGAACCCAGCCGACAACACGGCCAGCGGATCCCACACCAGGATGGCCGCCAGCGCCATGGCCAACGTCTGCACGCCACCGACGTGGCGCCGCAACACGCGCGCCAGCGCCACCACGGCGATCATCAAAAGCGTGCGATCGGTCGGCAGTCCGAATCCTGCCATGGCGCCGTATCCCACGGCTGTGGCCAAGGCCGCCATGCCTTGCGCCACTTGCCGCGGCACGTGCCGCCCCCATGCCGGGAACAACCACCACAGGCCATACACGAACCACGCGCCGACCAGCGCGGCGACGCCGACGTGAAAGCCCGAGATGGCCAGCAAGTGCGAAATGCCATTGGCGCGCGCGACATCCCAATCCCTGTCGGTCAGACCGCGCGTGTCGCCGACGGCCAGCGAGGCCAGCAGATGGGCGTCATGCGCGTTCGGCACGGCCCGGCGGATGGCTTGCGTCACGTCATCGCGCAAACCGTCCACGCACCAGGCGCGTTGGCCAAGCCGATGATTGTCGCCCTTGGCGCGCACGTAGCCGGTGGCCACCTCGCGCTTTTCCAGCGCACTGCGCTCGCTGTCGAAACCGCCGGGATTGAGCAGGCCGCGCGGGCGTTTCAGACGCAAACGCAGATGCCAGCGCGAACACGGCGGCACCCTGCGTCCATGTCCATACCACGACACCTTGGCCCGCCCCGCCAGCGGCAGCGGTTTGCCCTGGTACGAGGCCTGTTCGATGTCGAACGTGAAATGCGTGGCAATGGGCCCGCGTTGCGGCAGTGACACGACCTGGCCGACCACGTCGATGTCGCGTTTTTCGAGCTGGCGCGGCAGACGCGCATCCAGCGCCAGTCCCGCGCGCCACGCCGTCCACACGATGGCCAGCAGCAGCCAGGCCAGCGGCCGCCAGCGCGGGCAGCGCCAGAAAACCAGCGCCGCGGCCAGCAGCATCGCGCCATCGAGCCACCACGCCGGCAATTGCGGCAGGCATTGCACCAGCACGCAGCCGGCCAGAAGTGCCATGGCCAGCGTGGTCACGGCGGTCGGTTGTGAAATCGACGATCCTTGTCGCGCGGTCATCACGCCTCCATGCGAAACCTTCAGGCGATGGTTGGCTCCGTCAGCACGCCCTCGGTCAACTCCAGCACCTGATCCATGCGCGCGGCCAGAACGGGGCTGTGCGTGACCAGCACGAAACTGGTGTTGATCTCGCGGTTCAATTCAAGCATCAACTCGTAGACCTGCGCGGCGTTTTTCTCGTCCAGATTGCCGGTCGGCTCGTCACCCAGAATGCACGCCGGGCGCGTCACCAGTGCGCGCGCCACGGCGCAGCGCTGGCGCTCGCCACCGGACAATTCGCCAGGCTTGTGGTCGCTGCGCTTGCCCAGACCGACGCGATCGAGCAGCTCGCTGGCGCGCGCGCGCGCCTCGTCGCGATGCGTGCCACGGATCAGCAGCGGCATGCACACGTTTTCCAGTGCCGTGAATTCGCCCAGCAAATGGTGGAACTGGTAGATGAAGCCCAGCGAACGGTTGCGCACGCGGCCACGCTCGGCATCGGGCAGGCCCGACAGCACGCGGCCATCAACCTCGACCTCGCCCGCATCGAGCGTATCCAGACCGCCGACGATGTGCAGCAAGGTGCTCTTGCCGGCACCCGAGGCACCGATGATGGCCAGCGTCTTGCCGCGTTCGAGCTCGAAACTCACGTCGCGCAGCACCGGCGTGCGCATGCGCCCTTCGGCATAGGTCTTGGCCACGTGGCTGACACGCAGCACGGCGGAAGTCTTGTCCATCGGCTCACTCATAGCGCAGCGCCTGCGCCGGTTGCGTGCGCGAGGCGCGCCACGCGGGATACAGCGTGGCCAGCAACGCGAACACGAACGTCATGCCGGTGATCCAGAACACGTTGCTCCAGCGCAACTGGCTCGGCACCTGGCTGATGTAATAAATGTTGGACGGCAGGAACTGGAAGCCGAAGATGTTCTGGATGGCATCGGCGATGTCGGGAATGTACAGCCCCAGCAGCACGCCCAGAATGCCGCCGATGAGGATACCGACCACGCCGATGACCAGCCCCTGCACGATGAACACGCCCATGATGGTGCGTGGCGTCGCGCCCATGGTGCGCAGGATGGCGATGTCAGCCTGCTTGTCGGTCACCACCATCACCAGCGACGACACCAGGTTGAACGCGGCCACGGCGACAATCAGCGACATGATGAGGAACATCACGATTTTTTCCATCGCCAGCGCCTTGTACAGGTTGGCGTTGGACTGCTCCCACGTGGTCACGCGGTAACTCTGGCCCAGCTGCTTCACCAAGTGGTCGGCCACGCTCCAGGCCTTGAACATGTCGTGCAGCTTCAGGCGCACGCCGGTGGGACCGGCCAGGCGATAAAACACTTCGGCGTCATGCATGTTGATGAGCGCCAGCCCCGAATCGAATTCGTGCATGCCCATCGAAAAAATGCCGACGACCGTGAACTGGCGC
>DASVGR010000142.1:0-7191 GCA_036379395.1 Rhodanobacteraceae bacterium
CCATCGCGCGCAGGCGCGCTCCCATCTGGTGCACGACAACAGCCTGCAAGGCCGCGAACCGTGTATCACGCACGAACCGCCGCACCCGCAGTCACCCTGATCCGGCGCAGGGTTTGCGCAACAGCGTGCGTTATCATGACGGGCCCCGCCACGTTGGACCGTCATGCCCGCCAGCAACGTCAATCCCGCCGAAATCGCCCGCTTCGAAGAACTGGCCGCGCGCTGGTGGGACGAAAACGGCGAATCACGCCCGCTGCATGACCTGAACCCGGTGCGCGCGGCCTACGTGGCCAGACATGTCGATCTGGCCGGCGCGCGCGTGGCCGACGTCGGCTGCGGCGGCGGCCTGCTGAGCGAAGCGCTGGCCCGCGCCGGCGCCAAGGTGACCGGCATCGACATGGGCGAAGCCGTGATCGACGTGGCCGACCTGCACCTGGCCGAATCCAATCTGGAAATCGATTACCGCGTGCAATCCTCCGCTGATCTGGCCGCGGCCGAACCCGAAGCCTTCGATGCCGTGTGCTGCATGGAGCTGGTCGAGCACGTGCCCGATCCGGCCGCGCTGATCGCCGACCTGGCCACGCTGGTCAAACCCGGCGGGCACCTTTTCATGTCCACGCTCAACCGCACGCCACTGGCCTTCGGCGCGGCCATCGTCGGCGCCGAATACGTGATGCGCCTGCTGCCGCGCGGCACGCATCATTACCGCCAGTTTTTGCGCCCGTCGGAGCTGGCGCGGCTGTTGCGCGGCCACGGGCTGGTGCTGGACGAAGTGACCGGCCTGGCCTACAACCCGCTCACGCGCAGCGCCCGCCTGACCCGCCACACGTCCGTCAATTACCTGCTGCACGCCCACAAACCCGCATGAAACAAATCCCCCTGCCACCGTCCGGCGTGCTGTTCGATCTGGACGGCACCCTGCTCGACAGCGCGCCCGGCCTGTACGCCGCGCTGAAAACCACCTGCGCCGAAGCCGGCGTCGCGGCGCCGCCGTTTGCCGAGGTGCGCGAAATGGTGTCGCGCGGCGCCAGCGCCGTGCTCGGTACCGCGTGGAGCGATGCCGCCGAGCTTGAACGGCACCGCGCGCGCTTTCTGGAAGCCTATGCCGACGTCATGGCCGACCTGTCGCACCCGTTCGACGGCGTGGAACCGTTGCTGGCCGCACTGGAGGCCCAGGGCACGCCGTGGGGCGTGGTGACCAACAAGGCCGGTTTTCTGGCCCGTCCGCTGCTGGACAAGCTGGGCTGGCTGTCGCGTGCCGCCGCCGTCGTGGCCGGCGACACGCTGCCGCAAAGCAAACCTGATCCGGCGCCGGTGCTGCACGCCTGCGCGCTGGCCGGCATCGAGCCGGCGCTGGGCCTGTTCGTCGGCGACGATCCGCGCGACGTGCAGGCCGGCCATGGCGCCGGCATGACCACGGTCGCCGTCAGCTGGGGTTATCTCGCCGGCAGCGATCCGGCCGACTGGGGCGCCGACGTGCTGCTGCACGAACCGCGCGAGCTGGCTGATCTGCTGGGTCTCGACGTCGCCGCATGACCGATCCCACGCTGCACACCTACATCGACAAATGGCTGGCCGCCCGCCCGGCGCGTCACCAGGCCTTGCCGTTCCTGCGCACCACGCGCCACGACACGATCTTGGCGCTGGGCGCGCTGGAGCACGAATTCATCGCCGCCACCTATTCGCTCAGCGATCCGCAGGTGGCCGCCGCCAAGCTCAACTGGTGGGGTGAGGAACTGGGTGGCGCCACGGCCAGCGGCGGCCGGCATCCGCTGGTCAAGGTGCTGTTCGAGGATCCGGCCATCCGGGCCGTCGATCCAATGCTGTGGCTGCGCCCGGTGACAGCCGCCCTGGCACGGCTGGAAGAATCCACGGCGACCGACTTTGCCACCCAGCTGCAGCGCACCGAAGCGTTTCACGGCGCCCTGGCCGCACTGGAAACGCGCGCCCTGTTCGGACCGGCCGCCGATCCGGCACGCGCGTCGCGCATCGCCAGTCTCGACTACCTGATGCAAGCGTTGTCCGTCGTCAAGGAAAACGCCAACGCCGAGCGCCTGCCACTGCCCATGACGCGCATGGCCCGCCACCACCTCGACCGCGAGGGATTGGTGGCAGACAGCGCCGAACGCACCGTTGCCGTGCGCGAACAGCTCGCCGACCTGGCCACGCATTATCATGCCGCCCGCAAACTGGCCGGACCACTGAGCCTGTTCCGCGGGCTGGATGCCCGCCTGGGCGAACGCTGGGTGCGCCATGCCGTACGTTCCAGACAACCCCTGACGGCGTTGCGCGAGGCACAAAAGCACCAAACCGGCTTCACCGCCGTACGCCTGGCCTGGTCGGCGGCCCGCGCCGCACCCGCGGTCCAGGTTGATTAAACTGTCAGCCATCCCCACGTAAAGCGGAATCATTCTCCGTACTCAAGTCCATGGCTTCCACCGACAACACCGTCCGCAACCTGCCTGATGTCGCCGACCAGGCCCAACCGCATCTGGCCGGCGTGCTCGACTGGGTCGGCATGGACAACATCCAGGTGCCGCTGCTGATTGCCGACGCCAACGGCCAGGCCGAGCGGGTCAGCGCGCGGGTCGACGCGCACGTCAGCCTCACACGCACCGACGTGCGCGGCATCCACATGTCGCGCCTGTATCTGGCGGTCGAAAGAGCCCTGACCAGCGAACCACTGACCCCTTGCGGCCTGCGCAAGCTGCTGCGCCAGTTTCTGGATTCACACGAGGGCCTGTCGAACCAGGCGCGCGTGGTGATCCGCTACGAGCAAATGGTGCGCCGGCGCGCGCTCAAGAGCGACAACAGCGGCTGGCGCACGTATCCGGTGACCGTCCGCGCCAGCCTCAAGGGCCAGGATTTTCGCGTGGAACTGGCCACCGACGTGATCTATTCCTCGACCTGCCCGGCTTCGGCCGCCCTGTCGCGCCAGCTGGTGCAGGAACAGTTTGCCGCCGATTTCGGCGCCGACGCGCCACTGGACCACGACACCATCCTGGCCTGGCTGGGCAGCGAACGTGGCATGATCGCCACGCCGCACGCCCAGCGTTCGGTCGCGCGTTTGCGCGTGCGTCCGGCGCCGTCCTTCGGCTTTGACACGGTGGCCCTCATCGACCGTGCCGAAGAAGCACTCGGCACGCCGGTGCAGACTGCCGTCAAGCGCGAGGACGAACAGGCCTTTGCACTGGCCAACGGCCACAACCTGATGTTCTGCGAGGACGCCGCGCGCCGCATCCAGCGCGCCCTGGCCGCCGACGAAGCCATCGCCGACTTCGCCGTGCACGTCAGCCACGAAGAAAGCCTGCATCCGCACAACGCGGCCGCCTGCGCCACCAAGGGCGTGCCGGGCGGCTACGACGCCGACAGCTTCGACGCCTGAGTCCTCGCCGACACCACGGCCGGGCCATCTGCGACGCCACGGATTTCCGCCCGACAGTCATCCGGGCAGCCGTCTTCTTGTCGTCAAACGCAGGCGGCGTTTTGCCGCCGGCCATTGTTTGGCACGCGCACGCCAAAAGCCGCACGGGAAACCCGCGCGGCTTTTGATTGCACAGCTCGCTGAACGCCGCGGAGCGGCTTATTCGGCGGCTTCGGCCTTCTTGGCAACCTTCTTGTCCGCCGCCTTGTGGGCAGCGGCCTTGCGCTCGGCCTTGGCCTCGGCAGCGGCGGCCACGTCTTCCTGGATGCGGGCAGCCTTGCCCTGCAAGCCACGCAGGAAGTACAGCTTGGCGCCACGCACCTTGCCCTTGCGCTTGACGATGACGGAGTCGATCGCCTTGCTGTGCGACTGGAACACGCGCTCCACGCCCGTGCCGTGCGAAATCTTGCGCACGGTGAAGGCCGAATGCAGGCCGCGGTTGCGCTTGGCAATGACGACGCCTTCGAACGCCTGCACGCGCTCGCGGCTGCCTTCAATCACCTTGACGTTGACGACGATCGTGTCGCCCGGGCCAAAGCTCGGCAACTGGCGGGTAATCTGTTCGGATTCGAACTGCTCGATGATCTTGTTCATGACACACCTTGGTGTTTGCGCTCAACCCTGACCGCAGAAAACTGGGACGGCATTCCATGGCCGCACTTTTCAATTTTTTCTGGCCGCGAGGTATTCACGGCAAAACTCGTCCAGCAACGCACGCGACTCCTTGTCCAACACGCACTGCGCCAAAAGATCGGGACGCCGCAGCCACGTTCGACCCAACGACTGCTTGCGGCGCCAGCGGGCAATCGCCGCATGGTCGCCGGACAGCAGCACCGCCGGCACCGTTCCCAGCACGTCGTCCACCGGACGCGTGTAATGGGGACAATCCAGCAGGCCGTCGGAAAACGAATCCTGCTCGGCCGAACGGGCATCATGCAATGCACCGTCCTGCAAGCGGCCGACGGCATCGATCACGACCGCCGCGGCCAGCTCCCCGCCGGACAACACGTAATCGCCGATGGAAAGCTCCTCGTCGACCGCGTGCGCCAGCAAGCGCTCGTCCACTCCCTCGTAACGCCCGCAAAGCAGGGTGAATCGCGGCCTCGCGGCCAGTTGCCTCACCTTGTCCTGCGTCAGCCGCGCTCCCTGCGGACTGAGATAAACCACATGCGCCGGCTCATCCGACGCCTGCCGCGCGGCAGCCAGGGCCTCGCGCAGCGGATCGATCATCATCACCATGCCGGGACCGCCGCCAAACGTGCGTGCATCCACGGTACGGTAATTGTCATGGGCAAAATCACGTGGATTCCAGGTTTCCACCTGCAGCAAGCCGCGTTGAACCGCCCTGCCCACCACGCCGACCGAGGCGCATTGGGCCACAAACCCGGGAAACAGCGTCACCACATCAATGCGCATGTTTTCCCTCATGCCTGGCGGCTTGCGCCACCTTGATCAGAAGTCCGGATCCCAGTCGACGACGATGCGCCCGGTGTCCAGATCGACTTCCTTGACGCATTGCTCCATCACGAACGGCAGCAGACGTTCCTTGCTGCCATCGCGAACCACCAGAACGTCATTGGCGCCCGTGGCGATGAGATGGCTGACCCGGCCCAAGGCGGCACCGTTTTCAGTCGTCACCCGCAAGCCTTCCAGATCCGTCCAGTAGAACTTGCCTGGCGGCGGATCCGGCAACAGCGCGCGGGCCACGCTGATGTCACTGCCGATCAAACTGGCGGCGGCGTCGCGATCATCCACCTCGGGCAAATGGGCCACCAGCCCCTTGCCCTGCTTCCTGCCATGCACCTCGTCGATGTCACGGACCTGGCCCGGCGCCTTTGTCAGTCGCCAAGGCCGGTATTCGAAAATGCGCTCGCGCGGTTCGGTCCAGGATTCGACCTTGACCTCGCCCTGCACGCCGAATACCCCGACGATGCGTCCCACCGGGACGCGTCGATCGGCGTCACTCATGCTCAGGCAGCGGCTTCGGCCACCGGCTGCTTGCCGGCTTCCTTCACCAGCGCGCGCACCTTGTCGCTCATCTGCGCACCCTTGGCAATCCAGGCGTTGGCCTTCTCGACGTCCAGCACCAGGCGCTTTTCGGCACCCGTGGCCACCGGGTTGAAATAACCCAGACGCTCAATGCTGCGACCATCGCGGCGCGAACGCTGGTCGGCCACGACGATGTGATAGAACGGACGGCCCTTGGCGCCGCCGCGGGACAGGCGAATACGTACCATAATCTTTGAACTCCAGTTTGCCGCGCTGCGCGGCCGCGACACGGCAAAGCGTGCACAGGGAACGGGGCATTTTAGCGGAAAACAACGAAAAAGAAAGAGGTCAGCGCATCGGCGGCATGCCGCCACCCATGCCCTTCATGGCGCCGCGCATCTGCCGCATCAGGCCGCGACCACGGCCGCTGCCCAGTTTGCCCATCATCTTGGCCATCTGCTTGTATTGCTTGAGCACGCGGTTGACGTCGGCCGGCTGCAGCCCCGAACCACGCGCCACGCGCGCGCGCCGCGAGCCGTTGAGCAGGTCCGGGTGGCGGCGTTCCTTCGGCGTCATCGAATTGATGATGGCGACCTGGCGCTTGAGCTCGTTGTCGTTGACGCGCGACTTGACCGAATCGGGCAGGTTCGACACCCCCGGCAGCTTGTCCATCAGCGACGCCAGGCCGCCCATGTTCATCATCTGCTCGATCTGCTCGCGCATGTCGTTCAGGTCGAACTTCTTGCCCTTGATGACCTTTTGCGCCAGCCTTTCGGCTTTTTCCTGGTCGACCTTGCGTTCGACTTCCTCGACCAGCGACAGCACGTCGCCCAGGCCCAGGATGCGCTGCGCCACGCGATCGGGGTGGAACGGTTCCAGCGCGTCGACCTTTTCGCCGGCCCCCATGAACTTGATCGGCTTGCCGGTGATGAAGCGCACCGACAACGCCGCACCGCCGCGCGCGTCGCCGTCGGTCTTGGTCAGCACCACGCCCGTGAGCGGCAGCGCGTCGGCAAACGCCTTGGCCGTGTTGGCCGCGTCCTGGCCGGTCATCGAGTCGACCGTGAACAGCGTTTCGACCGGGTTCAAGGCCGCGTGCAGCGCCTTGATCTCGTCCATCATCGCTTCGTCGACGTGCAGACGGCCGGCGGTATCGACGATGAGCACATCGGCCACTTCACGCTTGGCCGCGGCCACGGCATTCTTGGCGATGACGACCGGCTCCTGCCCGGCTTCAGACGGGAAAAACGCCACGCCGACCTGTTCGGCCAGCGTCTTCAACTGCTCGATGGCGGCCGGACGGTACACGTCGCAGCTCACCACCATGACCTTTTTCTTCGCCCGCTCGGTCAGATGCTTGGCCAGCTTGGCCACCGTGGTGGTCTTGCCGGCGCCCTGCAAGCCGGCCATCAACACCACCGCCGGCGGCTGCGCGGACAGGTCCAGCGCCTCGTTGGTGTTGCCCATCAAGGCGGTCAGTTCGTCGCTGACCACCTTCACCAGCGCCTGGCCCGGGGTCAGGCTCTTGAGCACATCCTGGCCGACGGCGCGCACTTTGACGCGCTGGATCAGCGCGGCCACCACCGGCAGCGCGACGTCCGCCTCCAGCAGCGCGATGCGCACCTCGCGCAACGATTCGCGGATGTTTTCCTCGGTCAGCCGGCCGCGGCCACGCAGGCGATTGACGGTTCCGGCAAGACGTTGACTGAGCGATTCGAACATGAGGCGATCGGTTGGTGGAAACCGCTGATTATAGCCGACGCCGATGCCCCTGCCTG
>DASVGR010000143.1:0-16333 GCA_036379395.1 Rhodanobacteraceae bacterium
CACGCCGACGCGTTCAAGGCCAAGTTCCAATACAACTTTCCGATGAACTCGCTGGCCGACTACGCCAATTTCTACGCCCGCCACGGTGTCAACAAGGCGGCGTTCCTCAAGGCCGCCCATTCGCCCAGGACCGACCGCGAAATGGCCGCCAACAACCGGCTGATCATGCGCTGGCGCGTGATGGGCACGCCCACCATCGTGGTGGACGGCAAATACCGCTCCAACCACATCAAAAGCTACGACCAGCTGGTCGCGTTGACCAAGTGGCTGGTCCAGCGCGAGCTCAAGGCCAGGCATTGAGTGCGACAATGGGCACTGCCGGACACCGCGCAGGCGCACTATGATGCGAGGTGTCCATCGGACACTGCCGCATCAAAACAATGACCGTCACACCCCTCCCCGCACGGCAGGTTGACACGCTCAACCTGCTCAGCTGCAACATTCTTGCCGGCGCTCGCGTCCAGCATTATCACGAGTACGTCACGCGCAGCTGGGCCAGCGTATTGCCGACCCGCCGCAAGCTCGACAACCTCGACCATCTGGCCCGCCTGTTCGAGCCATTCGACGTGATCGGCCTGCAGGAAGCCGACGCCGGCAGCCTGCGCTCGGGCTTCCGCAACCAGACGCGCTACCTGGCCGAAGCCGCCGACATGCCGTATTGGAGCTTCCAGCCCAACCGTCCCATGGGCGGACTGGCGCATACCGCCAACGGCCTGCTCAGCCGCATGCAGCCCAACCAGGTGCTGGATTACCCGCTGCCGGGACGCATTCCGGGCCGCGGCGTCATGCTGGCCTGCTTCGACCACCACGGCGACACGTTGGCCGTGGCCATCGCGCACCTGTCGCTGGGCGCGCAGGGCCGCATGCGCCAGCTCGACTTCATCGGCGAACTGCTGTCCGACTACCCGCACGCCGTGCTCATGGGCGACCTCAACACCGGCGCCGACAGCCCCGAGATGCAACGCCTGTTCCGACGCACGCGCCTGACCCCGCCGCGCCAGCCCATGCCGACCTTTCCCAGCTGGCGTCCGCAACGCGCGCTGGACCACATTCTGGTCTCGGACGGCCTGCGCATCGAACGCGTCTGGACCTTGCACACCGGCGGCTCCGACCACCTGCCGCTGGCCGCCGCCATTCGCCTGCCCGAAGCCGGCAGCCACGCGCAACCCGTCCGGCGCCGCTCGGCCTGACACTTTCCGCTCCACACCGACGACGCCGCAACCAGGCCTCGACGCACACGCATCATCCCCTACAATCGAACCTGCGGGGGATGATTTTCATTAGGGAGCGACCATGCCGCGCCGCCTTGTCTGGACGCGTTCCACCGCCCGTTTGACCCTCGTCGCCGCCGGTTTGGCACTGAGCCTTGCCGTCCAGGCCGCGCCTTCGCTCACGCAACAGCGTGCCGATTTCAAGAAAGCGTATGCCGTGGCGCAAAAAGGCGGCGACGCCTGGCGGCCACTGGCCCGAAACCTGCGCGACTATCCCCTGTATCCATGGCTGCCGGCCGCGGCGCTGGAGCACGATCTGGCCGGTGCCAACACGGCCCAGGTCGAGCGCTACCTCAAGCGCTATCCCCATTTGCTGACCTCCCGCGACTTGCGCCGAAACTACCTCGTGGTGCTGGCGCAACGCCAAAGCTGGGACGATTTCCGCAAGCTGTACCGCCCGCATCTGGGTACCGCGTTGAGCTGCTACGACCTGCAGGCGCGCCTGGCGCAAGGCACCTCGCTGCATTGGCACGACCTGGCCGACCTGTGGCAACACGCGGCCCTGCCGGATGCCTGCACGCCCGTGCAAAAGTGGGCACACGCGCACGGCCTGCTGACCACGGCACGCCTGTGGCAACGCATCGATACCGCCGCCAATGCCGGGCGTGCCGGCACGGTCGCCGCCTTGGCCCAATGGCTGCCGGCCACCGAACAAAGTCAGGCGCGGCATCTGTTGCTGGCCCTGCGCCAGCCGGCCAAGGCCGCCAAGGCCTCGCCCGACTGGCCCGACAACGCCCGCAGCCGCCAGACCGTGACCCTGGCCATGCGCATCCTGGCCCGTCGCAGCAGTGACCAGGCGGCCAAACTGTGGCCCGGCGTGAAAAAGCATTTTCATCTGACAAGCACGCAATCGGACCACATCCTCGCGGCCATGGCGCTCTACACCGCCACCGATTTCACCGACACGGCCGTCAAACAACTGGCCGCCTTGCCGCCAACCGCCCAGACCGACGCCACGCGCGCCTGGCGCGTGCGCGTGGCCCTGGCCAAACGCGACTGGCGTGCGGCGCTGGCCGCGCTGGACGCACTGTCGGATGCACAAAAACGCGAAGGTGAATGGCTGTACCTGCGCGCCCGCGTGTTCGGCAAGCTGGGCTACGCCAAGGCCGCGCGCCAGCTGTACGCCAAGGTCGCCAAATCGGCCACCTACTACGGCTTTCTCGCCGCCGATCGCACCGGCCTACCGTACGCCATCTGCCCCACCCACATCAGTGGCGATCCCGCCGGGGAACAGGCCCTGTTGCATCGTCCGGCCATGCAGCGCGCGTTCGAGCTGTTCGCCGTCGGCCTGCTGCGCGACGCGCGCCGGGTATGGGTGCGTGCCCTGGCCGACGACAGCGCCCGCACGCGCCAGCTGGCCGCCCTGCTGGCCAACCAGCGCGGCTGGTACGACCGCGCCATCCGCACTTTCAGCCATGGCAACCTGAAACACCTGTACAACGAGCGTTTTCCGCTGGCCCGCGAGGACGGCGTGACCACCCAGTCCGCCGATGCCGGCATCGACCCGGCCTGGGCCTACGCCATCATCCGCGCCGAAAGCGCGTGGATGCCGGACGCGCGCTCCGGCGCCGACGCACGCGGCCTGATGCAGTTGCTGCCGGCCACGGCGCGACTGGTGGCCAAGCGCCAGCACATCGCCTTCGACGGCAACCTGTACGACCCGGCCACCAACATTGCCCTGGGCACGCATTATCTGGCGCACATGGCCGCGCGTTACGGCGGCGCGCCGTATCTGGCCACGGCGGCCTACAACGCCGGCCCGCAGCGCGTCGACGAGTGGCTGGCGCAACGCGGCACGCTGGCGCCGGATTTGTTCGTCGCCACCATCCCGTTCCACGAGACGCGTGATTACGTGATGCGCGTGATGGCCTACAGCGTCATCTATGACTGGCGCATGCATGGCAACGCGGTGGCCCTGTCGCAACGCATGCCGCGCTACGGCACGCCCTATGCTCCGCCGACGGCCAGGACGACACGCAAGTCGGTCGCCTGCGCGCCATAGCCACGGCCAACCGCAAGCCAGGACATGGCATGGCGTCTTGTGGGAGCCCGCCTGCGGGCGATGGGATCTTGCTTCAAACCACCATCCCGCCATCGCGCGCGGGCGCGCTCCCACAAAAATGCATGTGCCGCGCATCCACAACAGGCCATGCCACAATGGTTCCATGCGCACCTATCTCGTCGGCGGCGCCGTCCGCGACAAACTGCTCGGCCGCACGGCCTACGATCGCGACTACGTCGTCGTCGGTGCCCGTCCGGAAGAATTGACCGCACTGGGCTACACCCCGGTCGGCAAGGATTTCCCGGTGTTCCTGCACCCCGACACGCACGAGGAATACGCGCTGGCGCGCACCGAGCGCAAGTCCGGACACGGCTACCACGGCTTCACCTTCCACACCGACCCGACCGTCACGCTGGAGGACGATCTCGTCCGCCGCGACCTGACCATCAACGCCATGGCACAGGACGAGGATGGTCGCGTGGTCGACCCGTTCAACGGCCAGGCCGACCTTGCCGCGCGCCTGTTGCGGCACGTCTCGCCGGCCTTCGCCGAAGACCCGGTGCGCATCCTGCGCGTGGCGCGGTTTGCCGCACGCTTCGCGCCGCTGGGTTTTCGCGTGGCCGACGAAACCATGACATTGATGCGGCAGATGGTCGATGCCGGCGAAGCCGATCACCTGGTGCCCGAACGCGTGTGGGCCGAGCTGGGCAAGGCGCTGCGCGAGCCGCGGCCTTCAGCCTGCCTGCGCGTGTTGCGTGAATGCGGCGCGCTGCGCGTCGTGCTGCCCGAGGTCGACGCGCTGTACGGCGTGCCGCAGCGTGCCGATTTTCACCCCGAAATCGACACCGGCATCCACGTCGAAATGGTGCTCGACGCCGCCGCCGAACTGGCACCCGGCGACAACCTGGTCGGCTACTGCGCCCTGCTCCACGACCTGGGCAAGGCGCTGACGCCGGCTGCCGAACTGCCACGCCACCGCATGCACGAAACGCGCGGCGTCGTACCCGCCAGGGCGCTGTCCGCCAGGCTCAAGGTACCGGCCGAACACCGCGACCTGGCCGTTCTCACCTGCCGTGAACACCTGAACGCGCATCGCGCGCTGGAGCTCAAGCCCGGCACCGTGCTGAAGCTGCTGGAGCAATTCGATGCCCTGCGCCGCCCGGCCCGGCTCAAGACTTTTCTGACAGCCTGCCACGCCGACATCCGCGGCCGCCTGCATCACGCCGACGACGCCTACCCGCAGGCCGACTACCTCCTCGCCGCCCAGGCGGCCGTGACCACGATCACCGCCGCGCCGTTCGTGGCCAAGGGCCTGCAAGGCCCGGCCATCGGCACAGCCCTGCAGCAAGCACGCATCCGCGCCATCGCGGCCCTGCCAAAACCGGCCGCCTGAAGCCGGATCGTCCCGAAACCCGGATTTCCGCAACAACTTGCGACAGTTTCGGCAGGTTCGTACTCGCCACGGCGAATCCGGCCAAATCACGCCCCGCCCATCATGCCCGTCGGCGAACGGCCGGCGATCCACGAACAACAAAGGGGCGGTCTTGCGCCGCCCCGTGCAGGAGCCCGCCTGCGGGCGACCGGCGCAAGGCTTGAACAAAGCCCTGGCCATCGCGCGCAGGCGCGCTCCTACACAACAGTTTTGTCACCAATGACGTGCATGCAACGGCCTGCGTACACGCAAGCCGCCAGCGGCATCACCCGCACCGGAATCAGTCCGTTATGCCGGACAGCGTTTTTGTGGGATTTGCGTCACAGAAAATATTATTTAGCATCATCCGCCGGTTGATATCTACTTGACTGGGTACGTGACGGCCAGCCGCCATCGGTTCGCGGCTGCCTGCCGGTCACGGATGAAAAAGCCCCATCCGCAATGCCCCGTCGGGCCATGCGCAGACACAACAAAGAACGGCCGCATGCCGTTCATAACAAGTCCATTGGACAACTTCCCAGAATCTCGGCCGCGGTCTTCCCAACTGCGGCTTCTTTTCTGCCTGCCCCGCGCCGGCAATCTACAGGCGCGAGCTGCGGTCAAACCCGCGCAGCAGGTCGGGCACGACTGCGGCATCCATGCCGCGCATCAGCAGCATGGCCTGGAAGCGTTCGCCCATCATGGTCGGCAGCGTCAGTTGCTTGACCTGCTGCGCCAGGTTGTAGCGCGTCGCCTCGTCCGGCGCCGCATCGTGCGCGGCGGCAAAAATTTCCTGCAGGCCGCCGGCCATCAGGAATTGCGCCTGCGGCATGTAGGCGGCCAAATCAAAACCGGCGTGATAGCCGGCCTCGGCCAGCGAGGTGAAATCCACGTGCGCGGTCAAATCCTGCAGGCCCGGCCAGAAAAACGCGTCGCCATGCGCGCGATGGCGGTAATGCGCCATCAACGTGCCGTCGCGGCGCTCGGCACGGTAGTAGTCGCGGCGCGGATAACCGTAGTCGACAAACAGCATCGCACCGCGCGTGAGCGTGCCGGCCACGGCCTGCAGCCAGTACGGCAGTTGCGGCAACACCTCGGAACGGTAGCCGTCGGGCAGGCGGTCGCCCAGGTATTGCTCGACGTGGCGCACGGCGCCGGCGACCAGCGTGTCGGCCGGACGATCCTCGCGCATCAGCGCGCCGTCCTCGTCGAAATCGACGTGCTCCTCGAACACCTCGCTGTCGCGGATGACGAAGCGTGTCGTCGGCAATGCGTCGATCACCTCGTTGGCAAACAGCACGCCCTGCCAGGTTTCTTCCGGCGGACGATCCAGCCACTGTGCGCGCGCGGCCAGGTCGGCCGGCAAGTTGGCATTGAGGCGCTCACGCTGGCGTTCGCGCAAGTCGGCGCTGGGTTCGAGAATGGCGTAGCGGCGCGGCGGCTGGCCGGCTTCGGCCAGGGCTTTCAGCGCGGCTTCGGCGAACGCGCCGCTGCCGCCGCCCAGCTCGAGGAAATCGGCTTGCGGCCCCAGCGCCTGCAAGGTCGGCAGCACGTTGCCGACCACGCAACGGGCGAAAATCTCGCCCAGTTCCGGCGCGGTGACGAAATCACCCTCGGCGCCAAACTTGGTGCTGCCGGCGCTGTAATAGCCCAACCCCGGCGCGTACAGGCAGCACTCCATGTAGCGCGCGAACGACATCGGACCGTTGGCACGCACTTCGGCGCGCAGCAAATCCATCAGTCGCGCCGAATGCGCGCGGGCATCGGCATCGGGTTCGGGCAAGTGGTCGGACATGCTGCGGCAGACAGGTTTCGAATGGGGCTCAAGGATAGCCGATCACCCGGACCCGCCGCCGCCGATCCATCAGCGGCGACGGCGCGAACGCGTCCTGAATGCCTGCTCCAGCAGGGCGGTGTCGAAGCCGCCACCCGGCTCGCCCTGCGTCGCGTAGCGATACAGCGCCGCCGAATAGACGCCGCGCAAGGCCGTCTGCACCAGAATCAGGAACACGGCCGCCACGGCCAGCACGCAGGCACCCGCCAGCACGATCGCCACCGACTGGGTGAGTACGCCCAGGGCAATGACGATGGCCAGCACGACCATCCACGCCAGCACCATGAGAAACCCGGCCACGCCCAGCCCGACATTGCCGATGATGTTTTCGCCCCAGGTGCGCTTGAGCAGGCCCGCGCTTTCCTTGACTGCCGTGATCGCGCCCACGTCGGTCGCCGCCAGCGTCGGCACCACCATGAACGTCACCACCGACCAGGCCATGCCGATCAGGCTGACTACCCAGCGGCCAATCAGGCCCAGGCGTTCTTCCAGCGCGTGCAGCGCCATGCCGACGGTGGCCGAAATCAGGGCAAAACCGAGAATGGATGGCCATTTCGAGGCCGCGCGCGCCAGGCTGCCGCGCACGGTCGGATGGCCACCTTCGAGATGTTCCAACGCCGCGCTGACCAGCGCCGTGTTGAAGAAAAACGCGACCGCATACGTCACCACGTAAAACACGAACAGCAACGCCCACCAGCCAGCGTGGTAGCCGTGCGGATCGACGTCGAGGTGATGCGAGGCGGAAAACAGACCGGCCACCCAGGCCGCCGGCAGCGCAAAGCTGGCCAGCAGCAACAACAGGCACACGGCCGAAATCAGCGGAAACACCAGCAACTTGCGTTCGTGCATCAGCACGTCGACGCTGGCTTTCATCAACTGCCAACTGCGCGAAAAACGTCCCATGGATCCCTCCTTCCCCAACGTTGATGGCAGTGCAGAAACTAGCTCAACCGCAAGACCGGAACAACCGTCGTCCGTCTCAAATCACGCAGCCAACGGCATTGGCTGACACGACGGCTCAAGGCGCGCCGACAGCGTCCGTCGATACGGCCGGACGTCCGCCGGCCAGTCCCTCGCGCATGTCGGTGCCGGTCGGCTGCTGGAACAGGCGCAGGCCGAATTCGGGCGCAATCGCGATCAGGTGGTCGAAGATGTCGCCCTGCGCATCCTCGTGCGCCACGAAACCGGTATCCACGGTGTAGGCGTAAATCTGGATGGGGATGCCGGCCGGGCCCGGATCGAGCGCGCGCACGGCCCAGAACAGGTCGTGGTTGATGCGCGGATCAGCCGCCACATAGGCGCGCACGTAGGCGCGAAAACTGCCCAGATTGCTCAGCCGGCGCTGGTTGACCGCCAGCTTGCCGTCCTCGCCCAGATGGGCGTTCCATTCGGTCAGATCGTGCGCCTTGCCGTCGAAATAATCGCGCAGCAATTTGAACTGGCGCAGATGCGCGATTTCCTCGGCCGTATGGAACCGCACGCTGCTCAGGTCGATGTTGACCGCGCGACGGATGCGCCGGCCAGTCGCGTACATGTAGCGGTAATTGCGGAACGACTTGGACATCAGATGCCAGGTCGGCACCGTGCTGACCGTCTTGTCCCAGTTGCGCACCTTGACCGTGTTGAGCGCGATCTCGATCACGTCGCCATCGACGTTGTCATCGGGCAGCGCGATCCAGTCGCCGATGCGCAGCATGTCGTTGGTGGCGATCTGCACGCTGGCCACCAGCGACAGGATGGTGTCCTTGAAGATCAACAGCAGCACCGCCGAAATCGCGCCCAGCCCGGCCAGCAGCGTCAGCGGCGAGCGATCGAACAAGGCAGCCACGATGAGGATCGCGCCAAACATCCACGCGATGATTTTCAGCAGCTGCACGTAGCCCTTGATCGAATGCTCCTTGCCGTGCGGCGTGGCGCGGTACAGATCGTCCGCGGCCGACAGCGCCGCATCAATGGCCAGCAGCACGAAGACGACGATCAGCGCCAGCGTGATGGCCGACACCACGGCTTCGGCCCTGGCCGGCACGCCCGGCACCGCCTGCAGGCCGAATCTGATGACCAGCATCGGGATGACTTGCGCCAGGCGCAGGAACACGCCGCGCTTGACCATGGCATCGTCCCACCGCCACTGCGTGCGCCGGCTGATCACGCCCGTCACGGCAATCATTGCGCGCCGCGTCACCCAGCTGGTCAGCCAAGCCAGCAGCAGCAGGGCCACGCAGCCCAGCAACGTATGCATCCACGCCTGACCCAACAGTTGTTCAAACCTCACCATCACCTTGCCTTACCATGCCAACAACGCCACCACCATAAAGGACATGGCCATGCCTGCAAGTGCAAACGGCGCGCCCGTCGCGCTGATCACCGGCGCGGCACGCCGCATCGGCGCCGTCATCGCGCGCGAGCTGCATGCGGCCGGCTACGACCTGGCTCTGCACTACCGCCACAGCACGACGGAAATGCAGGCGCTGTGCATGGAGCTGGAGGCGCGGCGCGCCGGTTCCACACTGTCCATCGCCGCCGATCTTGCCGATGCGGCCGCCGCGCCGGTGCTGGTGGAGGCCACGGTCGCGCGCTTCGGGCAGATCGACGCGCTGGTCAACAACGCGGCGTGTTTTTACGCCACGCCGCTGGCCACGACCACACCGGAACAGTTCGACGACCTTGTCGGCACCAACGTGCGCGCGCCGTTTTTCCTGTGCCAGGCCGCAGCCGTGCATCTGGCGCAGCAACACGGCGCCATCGTCAACATTGCCGACATCTACGCCGAACGCCCGTTGCCCGGCCACGCGGCCTATTGCATCTCCAAAGCCGGCATCGTGATGCTCACACGCGCCTTGGCGCAGGAGCTGGGACCGGACGTGCGCGTCAACGCCGTGGCGCCCGGCAACATGCTGTGGTCGACCAATCCGGTCAAGGCCGAAACACCGGACATGGTCGAATCGCGCACCGCCCTGCACCGCCAAGGCACACCGCAGGACATCGCCGAGGCCGTGCTGTTTTTGCTGCGCGACGCCAACTACTGCACCGGCATGGTGATGCCCGTCGACGGCGGGCGGCTGCTGCACATCTGACCCCCGCAAAAGCCTGCCCGCACGCCGCCTTGCTCACCTGTAGGAGCGCGCCCGCGCGCGATGGCGTGATGCCGGTTTGCGCAAGATCCCTTCGCCCGCAGGCGGGCTCCTACAAAAACAAGGCACAAACAACTGTAGGAGCGCGCCTGCGCGCGATGGCGTGACGCCGGTTTGCGGCACCGCAGGCGGGCTCCTGCGACAGCAAGCGGGCGCGCAGGCCACGCACGCGATTTACGCGGACGGCGGCACCGCCACGTCGAGATGGGCGCCACGCAACAACCGCGGCAGGGTCGCGCGGGTGAATTCGCCCTTGGCCAGCGCGTGCGCGTCGGCGCGCCAGGCGTCGTCCTGCCAGCTGGCGACGATGTCAATGTCGATGGCCACTTCGCCCGAACCGTCGCGACGCCGGCCCAAGTCCGCCTCGATCCGCTTCAACCCGGCATCCAGCGCCTCGCGCGAGGCTTCGCAATCCAGCATCACCAGCGCGTTGTAGTACATGCCCGCACCATGGCCATCGGCGGCATGGTGCTCGATCGACGTCAGCCAGGCACCGTTGCCCAACGCCATGAGGCGTTCGACCGCCGCGTGCAGGCGCGTGTCGTCGGCCAGGTTCGAGCCCAGCAGCAGCATCCAGCGTGTCATGTCAGCTCCGCGTGCGTTCGATGTCGACGCCGACAGCGCGCGCATGGCCGACGGCGCCGGGCTTGCGCAACTGCACGCGCACGCGCTCGACCGCAAACTCGCGCAGCACCAGTTGCGCGACCTGTTCGGCCAGCGCCTCGACCAGCTCGCATTGCGCGGCCTCGACGTGCGCCGTGACCGCCTTGGCCACGGCGTTGTAATCGAGCGCATCGGCCAGCGCATCGGACACGCCGGCCTTGCGGCAGTCGTAATCCATGCGGATGTCCAGCACCACGTGCTGGCGGATGGAGCGCTCCCAATCGTAGGCACCGATGACGGTTTCGATGCCCAGATCCTCGATGAAAACCTTGTCCATGCAGTCGTTTCCCGGTCAGGCCGCGGTGTCGAGCGACGGCAGGTCTTCCAGGCTCCAGCGCGGACGCACGCGGATTTCCGGCCCGCTGGTTTGCCCGGCGTTGAGGCGGATGGCGCCGGCCTGCGCGATCATCGCGCCGTTGTCGGTGCAAAACGCCAGGCGCGGAAAATACACCTTGAACCCGTCGGCCGCGCCGGCATCGGCCAGACCCTGGCGCAGGCGCTTGTTGGCGCCCACGCCGCCGGCCACGACCAGGCGCTCGGCGCCCACGGACTGCAGCGCGCGGCTGCACTTGATGACCAGCGTGTCGACGATGGCTTCCTCGAACGCGCGTGCGATGTCGGCGCGTGTCTGCTCGGACTTGTCGGACTTGTTCCACGCTGTCAGCACTTGGGTTTTCAGGCCAGAAAAACTCATGTCCAGCCCCGGCCGGTTGACCATCGGGCGGGCAAAATGGAACACGCCCGGGTTGCCCTGCAACGCCACGCGGGCCAGATGCGGACCGCCCGGATACGGCAGGCCCATCAGCTTGGCGGTCTTGTCGAACGCCTCGCCGGCGGCGTCGTCCAGCGTGTCGCCCAGCAATTGGTAATGGCCGATGGACTCGACGTTGATCAGCAACGAATGTCCGCCGGACACCAGCAGCGCCACGAACGGCGGCTCGGGACGGTCTTCTTCCAGCAACGGCGCCAGCAAATGGCCTTCCATGTGATGCACGGCGATGGCCGGCACGTCCAGCGCCCAGGCGATGGAACGCGAGGCGGCGGCGCCGACCAGCAGCGCGCCGACCAGACCGGGACCGGCGGTGTAGGCCACGCCGCCGATGTCATGAATGCCCATGCCGGCTTCTTTCAACGTTTCGCGCACCAGCGGCAACAGTTTGCGCACGTGGTCGCGGCTGGCCAGCTCCGGCACCACACCGCCGTAATCGGCGTGCAGCTTGATCTGGCTGTACAGCGTGTGGGCCAGCAAACCCTTGCCCATCTGGTAGATCGCGACGCCCGTTTCGTCGCAGGAAGATTCCACGCCCAACACGGGTTTTGAAAATTGGTATTCGGTCACGGTATAATTCCCGGCTCGCCCGAGGTTAGTGGGCCAGTTTACCATTTGGAGATTCCATGCCCAGCGTCAAAGTTCGCGAGAACGAACCGTTCGAGGTTGCCCTGCGTCGCTTCAAGCGTACCTGCGAAAAGGCCGGTGTGTTGGCCGAAACCCGCAAGCGCGAGTTCTACGAAAAGCCGACGCAGGAGCGCAAGCGCAAGCGTGCGGCCGCCGTCAAGCGCCATCTGCGCCGCCTGTCGCGCGAAACCGCCAACCACACGCGGTTGTACTGAGTCTGCCGGCGCGTTCGGCGCGCCTTGGCAAACCCGCTGTCGTATCCGGCCGGCTCGTACGCGATGCCGGCTTTTTGCGTTGTCAGGACCGAACATGGCCGAAAATCTCAAACAGCGTCTGACCGATGACATGAAGGCGGCCATGCGCAGCGGCGACAAACCGCGCCTGGGCACCATCCGGCTCATCAACGCCGCCATCAAGCAGCGTGAGGTCGACGAGCGCATCACGCTCGACGACGGGCAGGTGCTGGCCATACTGGAAAAGATGCTCAAGCAGCGCCGCGATTCGATCCAGCAGTACGAGGCCGCCAAGCGCGAGGACCTGGCCAGCGCCGAGCGTGCCGAGATGACCGTGATCGAGGGTTACATGCCGGCACAGCTGGATGACGCCGCGCTCGATGCCATGCTTGACGCCGCCATTGCCGAAACCGGCGCCGCCTCCATGCGCGACATGGGCAGGGTCATGGGCTACCTGAAGCAGCACGCGGCCGGGCAGGCCGACATGGGCCAGCTATCCGCCAAGGTCAAGGTACGCCTGGCCTGACCACGGAGTAGCCGGCAGACTGCGCGTGGGCGCACGCCGGAACCCAGCCCGGCTCCGAGGCCGTACCATGGCCATCTGCCATCGTGACCGCCATGCCCGGACGCATCGCCCAAAGCTTCATTGATGACCTGCTGACCCGCCTCGACATCGTCGAGGTGGTCGAACGCCGCGTGCCGCTGAAAAAGGCCGGGCGCGAGTGGACCGCCTGCTGCCCGTTCCACAACGAGCGCACGCCATCGTTCACCGTCAGCCCGCAAAAGCAGTTCTACCACTGCTTCGGCTGTGGCGCGCACGGCACCGCCGTCGGCTTCGTGATGAATTACGAGCACCTGGAGTTCCCCGATGCAGTGGAGGAACTGGCGCAGGCGGCCGGGCTTGAAGTCATCTACGAACGCGGCCAGCGCGATGCCCACGTCGAAGCCCGCAACGACCTGTACGCGCTGCTGGATGCCGCCGCGGACTTCTACCAGAAGCAGCTTGCCGACAACCCCGAAGGCCAGGCTTATTGCCGGGAACGCGGGCTGGACGCAGACATCGTCAAGGCGTTCCGCATCGGCTGGGCTCCGGCCGGGTGGGACGGCCTGCTGCGCCAGCTGGGCACCAGCCCGGCGCGCGTGACACTGCTCACGCAGGCCGGCATGCTCGCCACCGGCGAGAGCGGGAAGACCTGGGACCGCTTCCGCGAACGCCTGATGTTCCCCATCTTCGATCGCCGCGGCCGCGTGATCGCCTTCGGCGGGCGCATCGTGCACAAGGACCAGGGCCCGAAATACCTCAACTCCCCGGAAACACCGCTGTTCCACAAGGGCCGCGAGCTGTTCGGCCTGTGGCAGGTCAAGCAGGCCAGCAACACGCTGGATCGGTTGGTCGTGGTCGAAGGCTACATGGATGTCGCCGCGCTGCATCAGGCCGGGTTGCCGATCGCGGTGGCCACGCTCGGCACCGCCACCACACCCGAACACGCCGAGCGCCTGTTCCGCAGCACACCCTCGGTGGTGTTCTGTTTCGATGGCGACCGTGCCGGCCGCGCTGCCGCCTGGAAAGCCTTGCACGCGGCGCTGCCGTGCCTGCGCGATGGCCGCCAGGCCAGCTTCCTGTTTCTGCCCGACGGCGACGACCCGGATTCACTGGTGCGCCGCGAAGGCCGTGACGGCTTCAGCACGCGCCTGAACCACGCCACGCCGCTGTCGGATTATCTGTTCGACACCTTGAGCGCGGACATCGACACGCACAGCCTCGACGGTCGCGCGCGACTGGCCGAACAGACCCGCCCGCTGATCGCGCGCCTGCCCGACGGCGCGTTCCGCGAACTGATGGCGGCCGAGTTGGAAAAACGCACCGGCGTACGCGCGCATTTGCCGGCCACGACACAAGCACGGCAAGCACGCCCGACCACGCGCACACGCGACAGCCAATCGCCCAGTCTGGTGCGCAAGGCCGTCACCTTCCTGCTCGCGCAACCGGCACTGGCGGAAAACCTGCGCCCGCCACATGCCTTCGCCAGCTTCGACAAGCCCGGCGTTGAGCTGCTGGTGCGCATGATCGATCTCGTCGCCACCCAGCCCGGCTTCAACACCGCGTCCCTGCTGGAACACTTTCGCGAATACCCGGAATACGAATTCCTGGCCAAGCTGGCCATGACGCCACTGCCTGACAGCGCCGACCTGGCCCATGAATTCCACGGCGCCCTCGCGCAAATGCAGCGACAGGCACGCCAGCAACGGCTGGATGCCCTGCTCGAACGCAACGCGGCCGGCCAGCTGGATGCCGCCGGCAAGACCGAGCTGCGCGAGCTGCTGCAGTCCAAGGCGGCACGCTGAACCCGCGCCGTCGCCGCCGGCGCGCGATGCGGCCCATTACAATCACGCCATGAACACAGCCTCGCCATTGCCCGTCATCACGCTGACCACCGAACGCCTGCCCGGCCATCCGTGGATCTGGTCCTCGCAGGTACGCAAACCGGACAACAAGTTGCCGCCGGGCAGCGTGGTCGCCATCGTCGACGCCAAGGGACGCTTCGTCGGCCACGGCTTCTGGAACGGCCATGCACGCATCGCCCTGCGCGTGCTCGGCACCGATCCGGACGTGCCACTCAACGAGGCGTTCATCCGCGCACGCATCGCCCGCGCCGTGGCCCTGCGTCGCGACGTGCTCGCCCTCGATGCCGTCAGCAACGCCTGGCGCGTCATCAACAGCGAAGGCGATGGCTTGTCCGGCCTCGTCGTCGATCGCTACGCCGACAGCGTGGTGGTGGAATACTTCGCCGCCGGCATGTGGCGCCTGCGCGAGGTGATCCACGCAGCACTGGCCGAACACTTTCCCGGCACCACGCTGTATGCCTTCGCCGAACAGCATGTGCAGAAGCAGGAATCGTTCGATTGCCGCGCCAGCGAGCCACCGGCACCGGTCGCCGTGCGCGAATACGATCTCACCTTCCACGCCGCGCCAGGCTCGGGCCACAAGACCGGCTTCTTCGCCGACCAGCGCGACAACCGCCATCGCTTTGCACAATTGGCGAAAGGTCGGCACGTGCTCGACTTGTGCTGCAACGCCGGTGGCTTCGCCATCCACGCCATGGCCGCCGGCGCCAGCGCCGCCATCGGCGTGGATGCCGACGATGGCATCCTCGACATTGCCCGCGCCAATGCCCGCGCCAATCAGGTCGCCGTGGATTTCCAGCAAGCCGACGTGTTCGACTGGCTCAAGGCCGCGCGCGAACGCGGCGAGACATTCGATGCCATCGTGCTCGACCCGCCCAAGCTCACCCGCGACCGGCATCAACTGGTGCCGACGCTGAAAAAATATTTCGCGATGAACCGGCTGGCGCTGGATGTGCTCGCACACGACGGCCTGCTGTTGACCTGCTCGTGCACCGGCCTGGTTCGCCCCGACGACTTCCTCGACACGCTGCGCCGCGTGTCACTCAACGCCGGGCGCGACATCCAGTTCCTGCATGTCGGCGGTGCCGGCGCCGATCACCCGGTGGCCGCCGTGGCGCCGGAGGGACGTTACCTCAAGGCGGTGTTCTGTCGCGTGAGTTGATCGCTAGCGGAGGCAGGGATTCGATCGCCTGCACGCAAGCGAGATCGCACCGCGCGTGGGCGCGAATCCCCACCTCACGCCATCCCCGGAATCCGTCCGCGCAGCGACTCCGCGTCAATAGGACCTGCCTGCGCGATCAGCGCGCGGGCCACGTCGACCTGACCCCAGGTGTTCCACAGCAGCACACCACGCACACGGCCGTCATCGAGGTAATAGATCACGCCTTCGCGATTGGGCACTTTCCAGTCTTCGTACATGTCGAGCCGGGAGTCCAGCAGCCCCACCGCCTCGTAGCCCAGGTCGAACAAATCGGAGTAGAAGAACGGCAGCGTGTCGTAGTGCTGGTGCCCGCCGGCCATGACCTGACCGGCCAGCGTGCCCATGCCGATCGCGGCGTTCTCGTGCTCCACGCGCAGACGCCGGCCCAGCGCCGGATTGGGAAAATTGGCCACGTCACCGGCGGCCCAGATGTCCGGTTCGCTGGTGCGCAGGTGCTCGTCGACCACGATGCCGTTGTCGATTTCCAGCCCCGCCTGTTTGGCCAGCTCCACGTTGGGCGTGACGCCCAGTCCGGCGACCACGACATCCGCATGCAGGTTGCCGCCGTCGGACAGTGCCACCTCGACGCCCGCCTCATTGGCGACGGCGCCGGTCACCGTGACGCCGGTGCGCAAGATCACGCCATGCTCGCGATAGTAATCGTTGAGAAAATCGGCCAAGCCTTCCGGATAACGCGCCGAACCGATGGCCTCCTCGGGAAACACCATGGTGACCTTGCAGCCCGCGCCGCAAAGTCCGGCCGCCAACTCGCTGCCGATGAAACC
>DASVGR010000144.1:0-7183 GCA_036379395.1 Rhodanobacteraceae bacterium
TACATTGCTGGCCGGCGTCATCAGTGAGACCGGCGCCAGCTCCATGCGCGACATGGGCAAGGTGATGGGCCTGCTGAAAGAACGCGCCGCCGGCCGTGCCGACATGGGCGTGCTGTCGGCCAAGGTCAAGGCCGCGCTGGCCGGCTGAAACGCCGCGTCCATCGACGCCGGCGGAGTTCACGCTGTCGCGCAGGCATCCGTCGGCGTTGCGCGCAACGGCCGCTGCATGCGGCGCTGCGTCGGCACGGCGCCGTGGGCATTGCGCAGGCGGGATGCACGCACGCCCGTGACGGCAAACCCCAGCCGCGCGTACAACGCTTCGGCTTGCGGATTGTCCGCGGCCACATCCAGCACGGCCGTCGTCAGCCCCCGCTCGCGCCCGCGCGCCATCAGCCAGTGCACCAGCTCGGTGCCGATGCCATGACCGCGCAATGCCGGCGCCACACCCAGATGGCCCAGATAAAACTCGTCGGCGACCGGCGGGCGAATCAGGCGCTCGGTACGCAAGCCACAGGCAATGACACCAACCGCGCGCACGCCGAAATGCCGGGCAATCTGGCGCGCCGCCGCCACCGTGAAGCCGCGCGTATCGGCCTTGCCGAAGCCGCTGCCAGCCGCGACCACCTGGCCGGCATACTCGGCCACCACGTGGTTGCGCCAGCCAAACTCGCCGGCGCCATCGACGAACGCGCGGCGCAAGAATGCCGTGGCATCACCACCACCGCGCGCAAAGACGTAATCAAAAGCCGCCGGACCCGAGCTGCAAATCAACGGCACGGCCAATGCGGCATCTTCAACGCACGCCGGACGTATCAGCAATGGCATGAACTCTCCCCTGAAGCAACTCACGGCACCATGCCTCGACCACCGCCTTGCGGCCAAGGGGGCGCACGGCCATATCGTGCCGGATTGACCCCGCCACTTGCCAGCCATGGCATCCTAGACGTCCCATGCCCGGCCTGATATCCGAACGCTTCATCAGCGAACTGCTTGCCCGCGTCGACATCGTCGACGTGATCGAGCGGCGCGTGCCGTTGAAAAAGGCCGGCCACGAATGGAGCGCCTGCTGCCCGTTCCACAACGAACGCACGCCCTCGTTCACGGTCAGCCCGCAAAAGCAGTTCTACCACTGCTTCGGCTGCGGCGCGCACGGCAGCGCCATCGGCTTTTTGATGAACTACGAGCACCTGGATTTTCAGGATGCCGTCGAGGAGCTGGCCAAGGACGCCGGCATGAAAGTCGAATACGAGCGCGGCGGCAACGGCGCGCCGAGGCGCGATCTGGATGACGTCTACACGCTGCTGGACAAGGCCGCCGACTGGTACCAGCAGCAACTGGCGCACGACGCAGCCGGCCAAGCGTATTGCCGCGAGCGCGGGCTGGATGCCGACATCATCACGCGCTTCCGCATCGGCTGGGCGCCGGGCGGCTGGGACGGCGTGCTCGCCGCGCTCGGCACCACGCCCGAACGCCGCCGGCATCTGCTCGAAGCCGGCATGCTGTCGACCGGCCAGGGCGGCAAGCACTACGACCGTTTCCGCGAGCGGCTGATGTTTCCGATCATGGACCGGCGCGGCCGCGTGATCGCCTTCGGCGGCCGCGTGATCAGCAAGGACAACTCGCCCAAATACCTCAACTCGCCCGAAACGCCGCTGTTCCACAAGGGCCACGAATTGTTCGCGCTGTGGCAGGTGAAGCAGGCGTCGAGCAAAATCGAGCGGCTGGTGGTGGTTGAAGGCTACATGGACGTCGTCGCGCTGCATCAGGCCGGCCTGCCGATCGCCGTGGCCACGCTCGGCACGGCAACCACGCCGGAGCACGCCGAGCGCCTGTTCCGCACCACGTCGAACGTGGTGTTCTGCTTTGATGGCGATCGCGCCGGCCGCGGCGCCGCGTGGAAAGCGCTGAACGCCGCGTTGCCGTGCCTGCGCGACGGGCGTCAGGCCAGCTTCCTGTTTTTGCCCGAAGGCGAAGACCCCGACTCGCTGGTGCGCGCCGAAGGCCACGATGGCTTTGCCGCGCGCCTGGACAACGCCACTGCGCTGTCCGACTACCTGTTCGACACGCTCGCCGCCGACATCGACACGCGCAGCCTGGACGGCCGCGCCCGTCTGGCCGAACAAGCGCGCCCGCTGATCGCACGCCTGCCCGACGGCGCCTTCCGCGAACTGATGGCCGCCGAGCTGGAAAAACGCACCGGCGCACGTGCCACCTTGCCGACCGCCAGCGCGCCCGCCACGTCGCGTCGTCCGGCCCAGGGCAAGGCGCCCAGCCTGATGCGCCGCGCCGTCACCCTGCTGCTGGCACAGCCATCGCTGGCCGCCGAACTGGCACCGCCCTACGCGTTTGCCCGCGCCGACCGCCCCGGCCTGGACTTGTTGCTCGAAATCATCGAGCTGGCACGCGCCCACCCACAGCTCAACACGGCGTCCCTGCTGGAACATTTTCGCAACCGCCCCGAACACGCGTTCCTGACCCAGCTGGCCGCCACGTCGCTGCGCGAAGACCTGGACCTTGCCCACGAATTCCGCGACGCGCTGACCCAAATGCAGCGCCAAGCCAGCGAGCAGCGTCGCCTGGCACTGATGGCCATGCATGCGAACGGCACCCTGGACGACGCCGGCAAAGCCGAGTTGCGCCAGCTTTTGCAAGCCCGCGTCACCCCGTAGGAGCCCGCCCGCGGGCGAAGGACGCTTGCTTCAAGCCATCGCGCGCAAGCGCGCTCCCACAAGGTGGAGCCTGACGCTTTTGTTGTAGGAGCCCGCCCGCGGGCGAAAAAATCTGGCCTTGCGCCAACATCACGCCATCACGCACGCTCCCGCATCGGGAAAGCCCGCGCGCTCAGGGCTGACCGAGGAAACGGTAATAGGCGATGCCGAAATCCTGGAACGCGTTGTCGGTGTGCGTGCCGATGTGGTCGATGACGACGCCGGAGGCATTGCCGTCGACGCCGTCGATGCGACCACCATCGTGCAGTGTCGCGTAGGCCGCCTCGTCCAGATTGACGGCACCGGCGAGCGCCTCGTCGAACGCGATGGCTTGCGCCGCTTGTTGCCAGCCGGACACGACGTGCGCGGGGATCGCCTCGGCCGCATCGCCGCTGCCGTAGCCCAGCAGCAGCAGGTCGCGGCCGTCCAATGTTTCGCCCTCTTTCGCCGCCGCGTCCAGCCCGGCGGCCAGCCACGCCGGCAGCGCGGCAGTGTACAGGTTGCCCAGTTCCATCATGGTGTCCGAACCCAGGCGCAGCTTGTCCTTGACGATGCGCTGGTGCGCCTCGGACTTGCCGAACGCCTTGCGCACGGCCATCAAATGCGGGAACGCGGCCTCGGGCAGGCGGTCGGGCTCGCAGCTCAAGGTGCCGCGCGTCCATTCGGCCTGGAGATCGGCCAGGGCCACGCCGGCCTTGTCGCAATAACCGGCCAGCTCGCGCGCGGCCGCGTCCACGCCGGCGGCCGTGTCATGACCCAGCGCGGCCAGCCACGCCATGGCCCAACCGCTGCGCGGCATGTGATGGTACGGACGGTGCATGAATACGGCGCCCAAGCCGGCCAGCCACGCGCTGCGCGGGCCGTCGCGGTGCGCGAACATCGCGTCCATCGCGCTCAGCGTGGCATCGATGTAGCAATCGGTCGAATACTTGCCGTTGAACACTGGCAGGTCGTTCAGATGGCCGTGATGACCCGGCTGCTGGCCGGCGAAACGCAGGAACGGCTTGCGGAAATCCAGCCCGCGATAGGCCGATGCGCTGCCGCCGGCGGCCAGGTCCAGCGTCAACAGTTTTGGCTCAGCTTCCAGCAGCATGGCCACCGCGCCGGCGCCCTGGGTCGGCTCGCCAGTGGAACCGCGCGCGTATTCGGCGATGTCGGAACTGACCACGATGGCCTGGCGGCCGCGCCCGTCCACGGCGAGGTAGCGCAGGCCACCCTTGAGCGCGTACACGCCACCCAAACACGCGTGCTTGAATTCCGGCACTTCGCAATCGCGCGCCAGCGTCGGCTTGCCCTGCGCGGCCAGGGCCTGGTCGACCAGCCCGCGCACGATGACGGCGCCGGCCGCGTTGTCGATGCTCGATTCGGTGCCCAGCGCCAGGTAGCCGATGCGCCGCGGATCGATGGCGTTGCGCTCGATCAAACGCAACACGGCATTGGCGGCCAGCGTGTAGGCGTTCTGGTCCGGACCGGGCATGCGAAAGGCGTGACCGACGACCGAGCGCGTCTTGGCCACATCGTTGCCGGTCCACGCGCACCACTGGGCCAGATCCACGCGGTACGGCGGCAGATACACGGCCATGGCGCTGATGCCGACGCGGGATGATGCCGAGGTTGCGCTGGTTGTCACGTTGTTCTCCTGTGTGCGCCGCGATGGCGCGGGTTGTATCGGTCGAATGGCCGGCAAGCTGCGCGTTCCAGCGCCCACGTCACACCCCTGCCCGGCGCCCGCGCAAGCGTTTGCGCTGGCACCCGCAGCCATGGGTTCGACGGTTCCCTTGTCGGCATTGCGCGACCTATTGTGCCGCGCGGATGTTTCTATCCTAGGCAGGTGGCAGTCATCCCGCAGCCCATCGGCGAATGTCACCATGCCAACAAGGCATAAGGCAACGGAAACAATGCCACGCCACCCCCGTGAACCGACGACGCCCGCGTCGGCGTATCCTCGAAAGCGACTGCGCGCCCCGGCGCCCGCCCTGGCCGTCACCGGTTTCAGGCTCTCATTTCGCAAGGAGAAAATCTCATGACCAACATCAACGCCGCCCAAGCCGGCGATTTCAAACTGGGCGGACAACTTGCCATCCATCGCCTGGGCTACGGCGCCATGCGCGTGACCGGCGCCGGCGTGTGGGGCGAGCCGGCCGACCGCGCCGAATGCCTGAAAACGGTCGCCATGACGCGCGAGCTGGGCATCAATTTCATCGACACCGCCGACGCCTACGGCCCGGTGGTGTCCGAGCGCTTGCTGCACGAGGCGCTGCATCCGTACGGCGACACCCTCATCGCCACCAAGGGCGGCCAGGTGCGTCCCGGTCCCGACGAATGGGTGCCGGTGGGCAATCCCGATTACCTCATCCAGCAGGTCAAGATGAGCCTGCGCTGGCTGGGCGTGGAGCAGATCACGCTGTGGCAGCTGCACCGCATCGACCCCAAGGTGCCGCGCGACGAACAATTCGGCGCCATCAAGCGCATGCTCGACGAAGGCCTGATCGCCTATGCCGGCCTGAGCGAAGTGACGGTCGAGGAAATCGAAGCGGCGCGCAAGGTTTTCCCGGTCGCCACCGTGCAAAACCATTACAGCGTGTCGTTCCGCCGCTACGAAAAAGAGCTGGATTATTGCGAGGCCAACGGCATTGGTTTCATTCCATGGTATCCGCTGTCCGGCGGCGCGCTGCTCAAGCCCGACTCGCCACTGTCCGAAATCGCCCGCCGCCACGAGGCCAGCCACGCGCAGATCGCCATCGCCTGGCTGCTGGCGCGCAGCCCGGTGATGATCCCCATCCCCGGCACGTCCAAGCGCGAGCATCTCAAGGCCAACGTCGGCGCCGCCGCCATCCATCTGGACGAAGCCGAGCTGGAAACCCTGAACGACCTCGACACCTGGCGCAACCGCAGCTGACACCGCAACCGCGCGCCAGGAAATCCCTGCGCTGGCATCGGACTTCGGCGGGCCCGACGCCGATATCGGCACAACGAGCGCGGGCGCATTCGGCGATGCTAGGCTGGGTTTTTCGTCCACCTGACAGAACTATGCGCCACGTCATCACACTTGCCCTCGCCTTGTCCCTGGCCAGCACCGGCGCGCTCGGGTCGACCGCCGCGCCGGCCGCTTCCGCCACCACGCCGACGGCGCGGCTGCACGCCTTGTTCAAGGCCGCGCAACATCCGGCGCCGGCCCGTGCGGGCACGTCCTACAAGGCCTATTGGGGCGACCCGGGCCTGGCCGCGGCCAAGGCATCCATCGCGCGCAAGAAGGCCGAGCTGGCCAAGCTGCACGCCATCGACGTGAAGGCGTTGAGCCCGACCGACCAGCTCAGCTGGCGCCTGTTCGACTACCAGCTGCGCGACGCCATCGCCGCCGGCGCGTTTGCGCACGACCAGACGCAAACCCTCATGACGCAGCTGTGGGGCCCGCAGCTGGAAGGCAACGAGGTGCGTGACGGCCACTACCGCACGCGCACGGATTACCAGCGCCTGCTGGGCAAGCTCGACACCACCGGCGACTACCTCGCCGCGTTCACCGCGCGGCTCAGGGACGGCATGGCGCACGGCATCACCCAGCCGCGCGAAGTGATGGTGCGCATCAGCGACGAGATCCGCGCCAACATCGTCAAGCCCGTCACCGACAGCCCGTTCTACGCGCCGTTCACGCACATGCCCGACACCATTCCGGCCGCCGAACAAGCCAAGCTGCAAGCGCAGGCCAGGCGCGCCATCAACGACGTGGTCAACCCGGCGTACACGAAGTTCCTGGCGTTTTTCGAGCACGACTACCTGCCGCACGCGCGTACCCACGCCGGCGTGTCCGCGCTGCCCGACGGCAAGGCGTATTACGCGTATCTGGTGCGTCATTACACGACCACCGACATGACCCCGGACGAGGTCCACGCGCTGGGCCTGAAGCTGGTCAAACAGATCCACGCCGAAATGGAAGCCGTGTTCAAAAAGATCGGCTTCAAGGGCAGCTACAAGGATTTCGTGCATTACCTGCGCACCGATCCGAAGTTCTACTACAGCGATCCGGCCGACCTGCTGGAGGCGTACCGCGCCGCCGCCAAGCGCATCGATCCGAAATTGCCGGAAGTGCTCAGCGTGTGGCTGCAACCGCGCCAGCCGTGGGGTGTGCACGTCATTCCGGCTTCGCTCGCGCCCAACACCTATCCGGCCTACGCGGACGTGCCGTACATGAGCGTCAACCTGTACAAGCCGAAGACACGTCCGAAGTATTCGATCCAGGTGCTGACCTGTCATGAAGGCCGGCCCGGCCACAACCTGCAGATTCCCGTCGCCGACGAGCTTTCGAACCTGCCCGACTTCCGCCGCTACGCCTACTACAACGCGTTCGGCGAAGGCTGGGCGTTGTATTCGGAAACCCTGTGCGACCAGCCGATGGGCCTGTACGACAACCCCTACGCCAAGTTCGGCTACCTGAACTACCAGATGTGGCGCGCCGTGCGCCTGGTGGTCGACACCGG
>DASVGR010000145.1:0-2105 GCA_036379395.1 Rhodanobacteraceae bacterium
CCACCGTGCGCGAGCAGTTCGACACGCCCATCGGCCGCTTCGAAGGCATCGAGGAACCGCTGTCGCGCATCGCCGGCATGACCTATCTGATGAGCGCCACGCGCACGCTCACCTGCGGCGCGCTGGACGCCGGCGAAAAACCCGCTGTGCTCGGATCCATCGCCAAGGCCTACCTCACCGAAGGCATGCGCGAGGTGGTGTCCGACGCCATGGACATCCGCGCCGGGTCAGCCATCCAGCGCGGCCCGCGCAACCTGCTGTCGCGCATGTGGATGGCGGTGCCCATCGGCATCACCGTGGAAGGCGCGAACATCCTCACGCGTTCGATGATCATCTACGGCCAGGGCGCGATCCGCTGCCATCCGTTCGTGCAAAAGCTCATCGTCGCGGTCGACCAGAACGACAAGAAACAGCTGGACAAGGCCGTGTTCGGCTACGTCAACTTTGTCGTCACGCGCGCCATTCGCGCGTGGCTGCTGGCGCTGTCGGGCAGCCGTCTGGCGCGTGCGCCGGCCACGCCCGACCTGGGCCGTTTCTACCAGCATTTGGCGCGCCTTTCGGCAGCCTTCGCATTCACGTCGGACTTGTCGATGGGCGTGCTGGGTGGCTCGCTCAAGCGGCGCGAAAAAATCTCCGGACGCCTGGCCGACGCGCTGGCCTGGCAGTACCTGGCCGCCGCCACACTCAAGCGCTACCACGACGAGCCCAAGCTGGCGTCCAACTACGACCTCGCCCGCTGGGCCGTGGCGCTGGCGATTTTTCGCGTGCAGGAAGCGCTGCGCGGCGTGCTCGACAACCTGCCCTCGCCCGGCATGGCGGCGCTGGCCAAGGCCATCATCTTTCCGCTGGGCGCACGTTTTCGTCCGCCGTCCGACAAGCTGGGCCGGCGTGCCGCGCGCGCCATTCTGGAAGACCGCGAGGCACGCATCCATCTGACCAAAGACATCCACGTACCCGGCCCGGACGAACCCGGCCTGGGCGCACTGGAAGCCGCGCTGGACAAGGCTGTCAAGGCCATGCCGATCGAAACCAAGCTGCGCGACGCGGTACGCGCCGGCAAGCTCGAACACGCGCCCGGCGCCATGCTCGACGACGCCGCGCTGGCTGCCGGCATCATCAGCGAGGCCGAATACCAGCTGCTGGACAGCGCCCGCGAAGCACGCCTGGCCGTCGTGCAAGTGGACGTCTTTACGCCCGAGGCCTATCGCGATCTTCATTGAGGCAAACAACTTTCCCGCCTAACGTCATACAAATTCCTAAGAAAACTTCCGGTTGGCAAACCCGTTGCCGTCGATAGACTGAACGCACCGGCATCACGCCGCCACCCGCGACAAGGATTGCCCCATGCGTATTGGACTTGTCATGGATGCCTCCTGCGATCTGCCCGAGGCATTCGTGCGCGAGCACGACATCACGGTCTTGCCGATTCGCGTCGATGTCGACGGTCAAACGTTTGCCGACCGCCGCGACAACGCCGAAACGCAACGCTTTCTCGACCAGGAACTGGGCGCCCGCAGCCACGCCGCCAGCACCGAGCCGCTGGAGCCGGAAGCGGTGGAGGCGCTGTTTCTCGACTCGCTCGTCACCCGCTACGACGGCGTGTTCTGCCTGACCATCACGGCCACGCGCAGCCCCATCAACGCCAACGTCAACAAGGCCAACGCGGGCATCCTCACGCACTACCGCGCCGCGCGCGAAAAGGCCGGCCTGAGCGGACCGTTCTTGCTGCGCGTGATCGACACGCAAAGCCTGTTCACCGGTTCGGCGGTGGTGGTGGCCGAAGCCGTGCGCCTGATCGAACGCGACCTGCCGTCCGCGCAGATCCGCGAGCAGCTGACCGATCTCAGCCACAACGCCTACGGCTACCTCATGCCGCGCGACCTGCATTACCTGCGCTCGCGCGCGCGCAAAAAAGGCGACCGCAGCATCGGCATGTTCGGCGCCGCGCTGGGCTCGGCGCTGGACATCAAGCCGATCCTGCGCGGCTGGCGCGGGCAGACCAGCCCGGTGGCCAAGCTGCACGGTTTCGAGTCCGGCGCGCAGGCCCTGTTCAAGCATGTCGTCGGACGCATCCGCGCCGGACTGCTCACGCCGACTGTCACCCT
>DASVGR010000146.1:0-2630 GCA_036379395.1 Rhodanobacteraceae bacterium
ACTGCTCTTTCACTCCGATCAAGGATGTCAGTACACCAGTATCGCCTTCTGCCAGGCGCTGAAGCAGTGGCAGATCCGCCAGAGCATGAGCCGGCGCGGCAACTGCTGGGACAACGCCGTGGTCGAGCGGATCTTTCGGACACTCAAACACGAATGGCTGAAAGGGGAGATCTACCACAGCTGGCAAGAGGTCTGCGACGACGTGAAGCGCTTCGTCGACAGCTATTACAACCACAGTCGATTGCATTCCACCAACGGTTACCAACCGCCAGCCGTCGTCGACGCCCTGGCACTCTGAAATTCCTAGCTCCGTGTCCCAAAAGACTTGACCACTTCAGATGCTGGTTCAAGGCCAGATCCTTTCGCCCGCGGGCGGGCTCCTACAAAAGCGGGCAAGCGCCAAATCTCGCGCCCATCTTGTGGAAGTGCGCCTGCGCGCGACAGGCCCGCTGACCGATCAGTGCGCCACGGCCGACTCGACCACCATGTCCAGCACGTAAGCCGTGGAGGCGGCGCCGGCCGGCGCATCGGTGCGCTTGAACTGCTTCAATCGCAGCACGTTGCGCACGCCGGACTGATGCGTGTAGCCCTCGATGGGTTGCTCCAGCGCGTGCCACGGGCCGGGGGTGCCGACTTTCAGGCCGTTGGCGTCGAAATGGCGCTCGCGCACGTTGAGGCACTGGCTGGCGCCGGCAACGGGATGCGCGCACGGCACGGTCTGTGCGGCCACTTCCAGGAATACCGTCTTGCCGGCGCTGCCAAAACGCGTTTCCGGTGTCGGGTGGCCGCGCAACAGCAGGATGTCACCGGCGGCATCCGTCAGGGTCAACAATGGCGCCTGCGCGTCGGGTTTGACCGACAGTGTCAGCGTGCCGTGCAGTACTTGGCCGACGGCCTTGTCCAGTGCGGCCATCTTGGGGTCGAGACAAGCCCTCATGGTTTGCGCCATGGGGCCGAGCGTGAGCTTGTCGCCGGCCAATTGATAGCTGCCATGCATGCTGTTGCAGGTATGGCTGACAGCCAGGGTGCCGCTGGCGAAATCCAGCTGCACGGGATTGTCGGTGTTGGCGAACAGCGCGTCGATGTGCTCGCCGCTGGCACTGTTGGCATTGGTCAATTGCCAGTGGTACTTGCCGAGCAGGGCGGCGTGGGCGGTATCGGTCGTCATGCTGGCAACGGTTGTTGCGACGGCTGGAGCCGTGGAGGCGGACGTGGCGGTCTTGGCCTGGTCGGCAGGCGAATGCGGGGAACAGGCGGCGAGGGCAAGCGGCAAAAGCAGCGGGATGAATCGTTTCATGGAGCTTCCCTGAAGTGACGAAAACGAGTGATTGCGCGGCTACAGGTTAACGGAAAAGACTGAACCCGGCTTTAGCAAAAAACCTTGCTCGTCATGAAGTTGCGCCCTTTTCATGCGTGACCGAAGAAAAGCGTCAGCCGCCGAACCAGGTGGCCGCGATCCACAGGTGCAGCGCAATGGAGGCGGCGTAACCCAGTGCGATGGCCCAGATCCATTTGAGATGACTGGCAAACGTGTACAGCCCGCGCGAGGCACCCATCAATGCCACGCCGGCGGCCGAGCCGATCGACAACAGACTGCCGCCGACGCCGGCGGTCAGCGTGATCATCAGCCATTCCGGTTCCGGCATCGGCGGATTCATCTGCAGCACGGCATACATGATCGGGATGTTGTCGACCACGGCCGACAGCACGCCCATGGCCGTGTTGGCGGCCGTGAAACCCAGCGTGCCGTACAACGCGTGCGAAGCCAGCGTCAGGTAACCGAGCGCGGCCAGCCCGCCAACGCAGGCGAACACGCCGTAGAAAAACAGCAAGGTGTCCCACTCGGCGTTGGCGATGATGCGGAAGATGGAATACGGCTGCTGCTCGATGCCTTGCGCAAGCGCGTAGCGGCGTTCGCGATGGGCGATGTGCGAAGCCACCAGGTTGAGCAGCGCCAGGCCCGTCAGCATGCCGTACGCCGCCGGCAGGTGCAGCCATTGCTTGCCGATGACGGTGATCACGATGGTCAGGCCGAACGTGACGCAAATGGCCGTGCCGCCGGGCTTGATGCCGGCGTGTTCGCCGCCGGTGTCGGGGCGGCCCTTGGGCAGGGCGAAAAACATCAGCAGCGCCGGCACCAGCCAGTTGACCAGTGACGGCAGGAACAGCCGCCAGAAATCGAAGAACTCGGCCTTGTGCGCCTGCCACACCATCAGCGTGGTGATGTCGCCGAAGGCGCTCCACGCACCGCCGGCGTTGGCGGCCACCACCAGGTTGATCAGCGCCAGCGTGATGAAACGCACGTTGCCGATGCCCACGGCCAGGATCACCGCGCTCATCACCAGCGCCGTGGTCAGGTTGTCCAGCACGGCCGACAGGAAAAACGCCAGCAGGCCGGTGATCCAGAACAACTGGCGGTAACTGAAACCGCGTCGTACCAGCACCGAGCGCAACGCGTCGAACACGCCGCGCTCGCCCATGGCGGTCACGTAAGTCATCGCCACGACAAGGAAAAAGAAGATTTCGGCGTATTCCAGGAACATGCCGTCGAAGGCAGCGCGCACGCCCGGATTGCCGCCGGTTTGCCAGGCGATCAGGCCCCAGATGAGGCCGGCGGCCAGCATCACCGG
>DASVGR010000147.1:0-20627 GCA_036379395.1 Rhodanobacteraceae bacterium
CGCGCAAACCGCAACTGATCATCAGCGCCATCACCGTGCGCCGCGACGGCAAGGATGTCTCGCTGCCCACCAGCGACCGTCAGCTGCATTTGCGCTGGGATGACCGCGACCTGCGCATCACCGCGCAGGCGCTGAGCTACATCGACCCCAAGCGCAACCACTACCGCTTCCAATTGACCGGGCTCGATCCCGACTGGGTCGACACCGGCACACGCGGCACGCGCGAACTGGCGGGTCTCAAATCCGGCCATTATGTGCTGCACGTGGAAGCGGCCGGCCCCAGCGACACGTGGGCCAGACTGGCCGTGCCCATCAGCATCGACGTGGATGCGCCGCCGTGGCTGCGGCCGTGGGCCTGGGCGCTGTACATCGTGGCGCTGCTGCTGGCGATCTTCCTGGTTTTCACCGCCTGGCGGCGCCGCCTGGAGCAACGCCACCGCTTTGCGCTGATCGAGGAAAAACGCCAGCTGGCCGAACAGGCCAGTGCCGCCAAGACGCGTTTTCTGGCCGACCTGGGCCACGAAATCCGCACCCCCATGACCGGCGTGCTGGGCATGACCGAGTTGCTGCTGGACAGCACCCGGGAGCCGCGCCAGCGCAGCTACGTGGAAAGCATCCGCCACAGCGGCGAGCTGCTGCTCAAGCTGGTCAACGACGCGCTGGATCTGGCCCGCATCGAGGCCGGACGTTTCGAGCTGGATCCGGCCCCCTTCGACCCGCGCACGCTGCTGGAAGACGTGCGCCAGCTGCTGCACGGCCAGGCCGTGACCAAGGGCCTGGAACTGACCGCGCACATCGATGCCGCCGTGCCGGCGTGCCTGGTCGGCGACCGCCTGCGCATCCAGCAGATTCTGCTGAACCTGGCCGGCAACGCCATCAAGTTCACCCAGACCGGCGGCGTGTACCTGCGCGCCGGCTGGACCGACAACGGCCTGGCACTTGGCGTGCGCGACACCGGACCGGGCATTTCCGCGGCCGACCACAAGCGCCTGTTCGAGCGTTTCGAGCAGGCCGACAGCCCGGCGCGCAGCAGCGGCACCGGGCTGGGCCTGGCCATCTGCCGCGAATTTGCCGCCCTCATGGGCGGGCGCATCACGCTGGATTCGACGCTCGGTCAGGGCTGTCATTTCACCGTCTGGCTGCCGCTTCCGGTGGCCGCCTCGCCCGCCCGGTCCACGGCCGAAGCCGCAACAGTCGCCACGCCAGCGGCCGCACCGACGAAGGCCGTCGCACGCCACATCCTGCTGGTGGAGGACGACGCCACGGTCGCCGCCGTCATCAAGGGCATGCTGGAAAACCGCGGGCACCATGTCGTGCATGCGGCCGAAAGCCTGGAAGCCCTGAGCGTCATGACCAACGCCACGTTTGACCTGGCCCTGTTCGACCTCGACCTGCCCGGCATGGACGGCTTCAAGCTGGCCGAACTGGTGCGCCAGCGCGAAACCGGCCGACGCATGCCCATCGGCGCCATCACCGCCCGCTCCGGTGGCGACGAGGAGCAGCACGCCCGCGCGGCCGGCATGGATGGTTTTGCGCGCAAGCCGCTGACCGGCGACGAACTGGCCCGCCTGGTCGACCAGCTGACCGACAAGACCGCTCCCCGGAAGAACGTCGAATAACCCCGTTCGCCTTTGTAGGAGCCCGCCCGCGGGCGAAAAGATCTGGCCTTGAATCAACATCTGGCCATCGCGCGCAGGCGCGCTCCTACCGGCATGGCGTGGTCTTTCGATGTCTGTGTAGGAGCCCGCCTGCGGGCGAAAGGGCCTTGCCACAAACCAATATCCGGCCATCGCGCGCGGGCGCGCTCCTACCGAAAACCTGCGGCAAGGCTTGCCGCAAGGCCTTGTCTTGCGGTCGCTTTCGTGATCCCATCGACATTGGATGGATCGGGATGACGCGACAATGATGTCCACAGGTGTCGGCCGTCCAGATCGCCGGCGTCGTTGCACCCGCTCGCGTTCCACCAGGCGACATCGACGGCAGGCGTCCCCTGCCGCCCGGCTTGGCGACAGATGCGTGGCGCAAGGCGTCGGCTTGCCGGCTCGACACACCGCACAACAGGGGTACGGTGGATTCCATGGCGACACAAATGCAGTCTTCGACGCTGGCCGGCCTGAATGGCATGGCACGGCGCCTGGTTGACGAGGGCATCCTCGCCGAAGCCGATGCCCGTGCGGCCATGCAGGCCGCGCTCAAGGAACGCACCTCGCTGATGCGCTGGCTGGTCGGCCAGGGCACGGTCGACAGCGCCCGCATGGCCGCCGTCGCCTCGGCCGAATTCGGCATTCCGTTGCTGGACGCCAGCGCGCTGTCGCTGAACCTGCTGCCGATGGACATGGTCAGCGAGGCGCTGATCACCAAACACCAGATACTGCCGCTGTTCAAGCGCGCCAACCGCCTGTTCGTGGGCGTGGACGATCCCACGCGCACGCATGCGCTGGACGAGGTCAAGTTCCACGCCGCCTGCCAGATCGAGCCGATCCTCATCGAGGCGCAGCAGCTCAAGCGCATCATCGAGCAGGCGCTGGCTTCGCAGTCCACCACGGTCGCCGGGCTGGACAACGACGAAAGCCTGGACAACCTCGACCTGAGCGGTGAAGCCGGCACCCCGGAAGAAACCCAGGGCGGCGTGGATGCCAAGGTCGACGACACCCCGGTGGTGAAGTTCGTCAACAAGGTGCTGCTGGACGCGATCAAGCGCGGCGCCTCGGACATCCACTTCGAACCGTACGAAACCCAGTACCGCGTGCGCATCCGCATGGACGGCCTGCTGCACATCATGGCCAAGGCGCCGATCCAGCTGGCCAGCCGCATCAGCTCGCGCCTCAAGGTGATGAGCGGCCTGGACATCGCCGAAAAACGCATCCCGCAGGACGGCCGTATCAAGCTCAACCTGTCCAAGACCAAGTCCATCGACTTTCGTGTCAGCACGCTGCCGACGCTGTTCGGCGAAAAAATCGTGCTGCGTATCCTGGACGCCTCGGCGGCCAAGATGGGCATCGAAAAGCTGGGCTACGAGGACGACCAGCGCCAGCTGTATCTGGACGCCATCAAGAAGCCCTACGGCATGGTGCTGGTGACCGGCCCGACCGGTTCGGGCAAAACCGTGTCGCTGTACACCGCGCTGAACATTCTCAACGTGGAAGGCACCAACATTTCCACGGTGGAAGACCCGGTCGAAATCCGCGTGGACGGCATCAACCAGGTGCAGCAGAACGTCAAGCGCGGCATGACCTTCGCGCGCGCGCTGCGCTCATTTTTGCGTCAAGACCCGGACGTCATCATGGTCGGCGAAATCCGCGACCTGGAAACCGCCGAAATCGCCATCAAGGCTGCCCAGACCGGCCACATGGTGCTGTCCACGCTGCATACCAACGACGCGCCGGAAACCATTTCGCGTCTGATGAACATGGGCATCGCGCCCTACAACATCACGTCGTCCGTGGCGCTCATCGTCGCCCAGCGTCTGGTGCGCCGCCTGCACGACTGCAAAAAGCCGGTCAAATTGCCGCCCGAGGCATTGCTGGCCGAAGGTTTCACGCAAGCCGAAATCGACGCCGGCCTCACCATTTACGAGGCCGTGGGCTGCGACGGCTGCACCGATGGCTACAAGGGCCGCGTGGGCATTTACCAGGTCTTGCCGATGGTCGAGGAGATCAAGCAGATCATCCTGGCCGGCGGCAATGCGCTGCAAATCAGCCAGGTGGCCGAAAAGATCGGCATCAACGACTTGCACCGCTCCGCGCTCAACAAGGTGCGCGACGGCCTGACCAGCCTGGTCGAGATCAACCGCGTCACCAAGGATTAGGCGCGTGGGTGGCAGCAGCTTTCCATATCACGAAAGTTTCCACCACTCGCGCCGCTAGCGAACTGCAACACAATAAGGCGCCGGCAAAAAACGCATAGTTGGGGCATTGAGCCCGCCGTTTCGGGCGCCGGCAATCATTCCATCGGGGGACCGCATGGCCATAGCCACCGCCACCAAAAATGCCCGTGCCACGGGAGCCGCCCGCGCTTCCGTCAACAAGCTGACCGTTTACGAGTGGACGGCGCTGGACAAGCGCGGCAAAAAGATGAAGGGCGAGATGCCGGGCAAGAACGCCTCGCTCGTCAAGGCCGAATTGCGTCGCCAGGGCATGAACCCGCAGCAGGTGCGCGAAAAGCCCAAGCCGTTGTTCGGTTCGGCCGGCAAGCGCGTCACCCAGGGCGACGTGGCCGTGTTCAGCCGCCAGATCGCCACCATGATGGCGTCCGGCGTGCCGATGGTGCAGTCGTTCGACATCATCGCCGACGGGCAAAAGAACCCGCGTTTCAAGAACATGCTCAACGAGGTCAAGAACACCATCGAAGGTGGTGCCTCGTTGAACGAAGCCCTGGCCCGCTATCCCGTCCATTTTGACGAGCTGTACCGCAACCTGGTCAAGGCCGGCGAGTCGGCCGGTGTGCTCGATTCGGTGCTGGACACGGTGGCCACCTACAAGGAACGCACCGAGGGCATCAAGAAAAAGATCAAGAAGGCCATGTTCTACCCGGCCATGGTGCTGGCGGTGGCGTTTCTGGTCAGCATGATCATCCTGCTGTTCGTGGTGCCTGTGTTCCAGCAGGTGTTCGCCAACGCCGGCGCCGCATTGCCGGCGCCGACGCAGATGGTGGTCAGCGCGTCGCGCTTTGTGCAGTCGTACTGGTGGCTGGTGCTGTTCATCATCATCGGCACCATCGTGGCCTTCATCATGACCAAGAACCGCTCGCGCAAATTCGCGCATGCGGTGGATCGCGTTTCGCTGAAAATTCCGGTCATCGGCAAGATCCTCAAGCAGTCGGCCATCGCGCGTTTTGCCCGCACCCTGGGCGTGACGTTCCATGCCGGCGTGCCGCTGGTGGAAGCCCTGGACGCCGTGTCCGGCGCCACCGGCAGCATCGTCTACGGCGAGGCCGTCAAGGAAGTGCGCGACGACGTGGCCGTCGGCCACCAGCTGCGCCTGTCGATGGCGCAAACCGGCGTGTTTCCGTCCATGGTCATCCAGATGACCGGCATCGGCGAAGAATCCGGCCAGCTCGACAGCATGCTGTTCAAGGTGGCCGAGTTCTACGAAGAAGAAGTCGACAACGCCGTGGACACGCTGTCCACGCTGCTCGAACCGATCATCATGGTCATCCTGGGCGTGATCGTCGGCGGCATGGTCATCTCGTTGTACCTGCCGATCTTCAAGCTGGCCGGCACGTTCTAAGGCTCTGCCTTGACCGATCACCCGCGTGGCCATGCTCCGGCATGGCCACGCGCATGCAGGCCGGCTGATCCTTCCGCTACGCTTGCCCTTTTCCGTTCACGGCCTTCGCCATGCCCGACCTGCCCGCCACCCTCTGGATTGTCTACGCCGGTGTTCTCGGCCTGCTGGTCGGCAGCTTTCTCAATGTCGTCATCCTGCGTTTGCCCGAGCGCCTGGCCTGGAGCTGGCGCCGCGATGCCCACGAGATGCTCGAAGACGGCTTTGCCGGCGAGGAAGCGCGCCCGGCCGGGCTGGTGCGCGAGCCGTCGCATTGTCCGCATTGCCAGCACAAGCTGGCGCCGTGGGACAACATCCCGCTGCTGAGCTGGCTGCTGTTGCGCGGCCGTTGCCGTTATTGCAAGGCACCCATTTCCTTCCAGTATCCACTGGTGGAACTGGTCACCGCGCTGGCCAGCGCCGCCATCGTGTGGCGCTTTGGCGCGACCTGGACGGGTGCTTCGGGATTGTTGCTGACCTGGTTTCTGGTGGCCCTGTCCGGCATCGATTTTCGCACCCAGCTTTTGCCCGACCAACTGACCTATCCGCTGCTGTGGCTGGGCCTTCTGGGCTCCGTGCTGCCGCTGCGCGTGGACCCGGTGCATGCCATCGTCGGCGCCGCCATCGGCTACCTGGCGCTGTGGTCGATCTACTGGCTGTTCAAGCTGACCACCGGCAAGGAAGGCATGGGCTACGGCGATTTCAAGCTGCTGGCCGCGCTGGGCGCGTGGATGGGGCCGCTGGCGTTGCTGCCGATCGCGCTCATTTCGTCGCTGGTCGGCGCCATTCTCGGCGGCCTGCTGATCGCCCTGAACCGCCACAAGCGCGAAGTGCCGATTCCGTTCGGCCCGTTCCTGGCCGTCGCCGGCTGGATCTGGTTTGTGTGCGGCGACACGTTGTGGAACGCTTACGCCCACTTCGTCGGCCTGCACTGAGCCTTGTCACAGACACCCGCCAACCCCTGCTGGACCGTGGCCCTGACCGGCGGCATCGCCGCGGGCAAAAGTGCGGTCGGGCGCGCCTTTGAAAACCACGGCATCCACGTTCACGACGCCGACCTCGCCGCGCGCGAAGTGGTGGCGCCGGGCACGGACGGGTTGGCCGCCATCGTCGCCGCCTTCGGCCACGACGTACTGGCGGCGGACGGCACGCTCGACCGCCGCGCGATGCGCCACATCGTGTTTGCCGACGCCACGGCACGGCGCCGGCTGGAAGCCATCGTGCACCCGCGCGTCAATGCGTGGCTGCGCGACAAGGCCGCCACCGATCGGGGCGCCTATTGCGTGCTGGCCATCCCGCTGCTGGTCGAAACCTGGCCGCAATACGCGTGGGTCGACCGCGTGGCCACCATCGAAGCGCCGCACGCGGCGCGCATCGCCCGCCTGACCGCACGTGACGGCATCGACGCCACCACCGCCGAACGCATGCTGGCCACGCAAGCCAGCGATGCCGATCGCCGCGCCATCGCCGACGACGTCATCGACAACAGCGGCGATCTGGCCACGCTCGAACAAGCCGTGGCCACCTTGCACGCGCGCTACCTCGCTCTGGCCAAGGCACGGCAAACCTCACGCCCCTGACGCAAACGCGCGCGGGCGCGCCGCCCAAGCCAAAGGATCAGCCGTGTGCCTGCGCGTCGGCCTTGGGCCGCACCAGCACGCGCACCGCAACCAGGCCCAGTTCGTACAACAGGTACATCGGGACGGCCAGCAGAAACATGCTGGTCGCGTCCGGCGGCGTGACGACGGCCGAAATGGCAAACGCGCCCACCAGCGCATAACGCCGCCAACTGCGCAGTTTGTGGATGTCGACCAGGCCGAGCGAGGCCACCACCACCACCACCACCGGCACCTCGAAGCACAGCCCGAAGCCGAAGAACATCAAGGTGACAAAGTGCAGATAGTGGTTGATGTCCGTCATCATCTCCACGCCGGACGGCACCACCGAGGTGAGAAACCGGAACGCGGCCGGCAACACCAGAAAATACGCAAACGCGCAGCCCAGATAAAACAGCAGCACCGCGGCCACCAGCAACGGCCGCGCCAGGCGTTTTTCGCTCTTGTACAGGCCCGGACTGATGAACGCCCACAGCTGATAGACGATCATCGGCATGGACACGAACACGGCCGTGTACAACGCCAGCTTCAACGGCGTGATGAACGGGCTGGTGACTTGCGTGGCAATGAGATGCGCCCCGGCCGGCAAGCGCGCCACCAGCGGCGCGGCCAATTCCGAATACAAGTCATTGGCAAACGGCACCAATATGGCCAGCACGACGATGATCGTGACCAGCGCGCGCAGCAGACGTGAACGCAGTTCGATCAGATGCGAAAACAGGCCCTGTTCGGTGTCGTCTTCGGGCTCGCTGCTGGCCATCAGCCGGCCTCTCCGTGATGCGGCAACGCGGTGCCCGCCGGGACTTCATCCGCGGCCTGCGCCGGTGACGACTCGATGGCACCCGGCGCCGCCGTCACGGAGGCGGAAGCGACCCGCGTGGCTGCCGCATCCAGCTCGCGTTGCGCCTGACGCACTTTTTCCAGCTCGTCGTTGAGGTGCTTCAAGGTGGCGCTGGTCTGCGCCTGCGCCGCCTCGGCATCGGCGGCCGCCTGGCGCGCGGCCTGGCGAATTTCCTCGACTTCCAGTTCGCGCTCGACTTCCGCACGCACGCTGTCCCAACTGGCGCGCACGCGCCGGATCATGGCGCCCACCGTGCGGGCGGCGCCGGGCAACTTGTCGGGCCCCAGCACCACCAGCGCGATCAGCGCCACGATGAGCAGTTTGCCCAGGCTGAAGTCGAACATGACGGCCCCGCGTGGACTTACTTGCTGGTGGTTTCGTGTTCGGCTTGCTGTTGCGTGGCGTTGGCGGCCGACGCGCCGACCGGATCGCGCGGATCGGCCTTCAACGTTTCCTTGACGTCATCCTTGCCCGCGGCGTCCTTGTCGTCGCCATGCAACGCCTTCTTGAACTCGCGCATGGCGTTGCCCAGGTCGGGGCCGATGTTGGTCAGCTTCTTGGTGCCAAAAATGGCCAGCACCACGACCAGCAGGATGAGCCAATGCCAAATACTGTCTAAACCCATGATGACCTCTGGAGAAAACATCCCGCGCGAAGGGGCCGCGCGACACGTTTTCCACCTGTTTTTGCGGTTTACTAGGATACCTCGTTCCAACAAGTATCACAGGTGACATTTGTCGGACAAGCTGCCGCAACCCCATGACGATTCAGCACACTGAACCGGAACGTGCCTACTTGGCCGCCGATGTGGCCTGCGCCGGCGCGGCGTAACCGACCAGACGGTCGCGGAACGTCTTGACGGAGGCCGGGACATCGGTCACGCCGCCTTCGAACACGCGCCGCGGCGTGATGCCCGCGCCGTACACGGCGGCCAGGTCGTCATAGTCGATCGTGATGGCCGTGCCATCCAGCGCCACGCCGGCAAACAGGCCGCGCGAGCGCGAATAGGAATAGATTTCGGCATGCATCTGGGCATCGGTCGAGGCATGCGCATTGCGCCCGACCGGGCCGGCGGCCACGGCCGCGTTGGCACCGAGCGTGAACTTGCCTTGCACCAGGCCGTCGACGCCGCGCTCGGTGCGGAACACCAGGATCACGTCGGTCGAGGACACGCCGGCCTGAAAACCGATGCTGCCGCCGGTCATGTCGACAAACACCGGATACGACCACGTGCCGTCGCTGCGCCGCACCGATACCAGGCCCGTGCCGTGACGACCGCCGAAAATGAAGCCGGCCTTGACCACCGACGGAATCACCGCCACGGCCTTGGCATTGCGCAGCAAGTCCTGCGGGATGGCGCGATCGGGCGATTGCTCGATCTGGTCCAGCACCGTGATGGCCTGATGGGTCAACTTGAGCGCGTCGGCGCGATCGGACGCCTCGGACGCCTGCGCCGCCATCAGCGGCAACGCGGCGATCAACGCACCGACCGCCAACCATTTGAAAATACGCTGTGTCATGGGGTCATCTCCTGCCACAAAAAATTGTTGTCTCGCATGCGCGCCATTGCGGGTACTTGCCTGCGGGCGGGCAACTCACCACCGGCCAAATACGCAGGCCGCGGCACCCGCCGGCCATCGCCAAATTGCCGCCCAGGCTTCCAGGCCCGCCATCGTATGGCAGACTGCCACGAATCTTGAAGGCCTTGCATCATGTCAGCAACACGCCAATTCATCGGACTGGGTGAAAACGTCCCCGCCAGCTTGCCAGCCACCGGTGTACTGCTGGTGAACCTGGGTACGCCGGACGCCCCCACGGCCGCCGCACTGCGCCCGTATCTGGCGCAATTTCTGGGCGACACGCGCGTCATCGAGTACCCGCGCTGGCTGTGGTGGCTGATCCTGCACGGCATCATCCTGCGCACCCGCCCGGCGCGCTCGGCCCACGCTTACCAGCGCATCTGGATGCCCGAAGGCTCGCCACTGCGCGTGTTCAGCGAGGCGCTCACGCAGGCCGTCGATGCCGAACTGGCCCGCCGCGGCCACACCGTCAAAGTGGCCTTGGCCATGACCTACGGTCATCCGACCGTCACCGACACCATCGCCCGCCTGCAGCGCGAAGGCGTCGGCCGGCTGATCGTGCTGCCGCTGTATCCGCAATATTCGGCCACCAGCGCCGGCAGCGCCGTGGATGAAGTGGCCAGGGCCCTGCGCGCGTTGCGCTGGACACCCGAGCTGCATCTGGTCAACGGCTACCACGACGATGCCGGCTACCTGGACGCGCTGGCCGCCAGCGTGCGCGAGCATTGGCAAACGCACGGCCGCGGCGACAAACTGCTGATGAGTTTTCACGGCATTCCGCAACGCTACGCGCGCGCCGGCGACCCATACCCCAAGCAATGTCGCGCCACCGCGCAAGGCCTGCGCGACCGGCTGGGGTTGAGCGAAACCGAGGCGCCGATGAGTTTTCAGTCACGCGTCGGGCGCGAACCGTGGCTGGAACCGTACACCGACGCCAGCGTGCGCCAGCTGGGCGCGTCAGGCGTCAAACACCTCGATGTCATCTGCCCCGGCTTTGCCGTGGATTGCCTCGAAACGCTGGAAGAAATCGCCCTGCAAAACCGCGATTTTTTCCTCGCGGCCGGTGGCGAAAAACTCACCTACATCAACGCGCTCAACACCCGTGCCGATCACGTCGAGGCCTTGTGCCAACTGGTCGCACCGTATCTGCCGGCAACCCACTGACCACCTCTTGTCCTTAATCAATCCGGGCTGAAAATCGCCTCGATCGCCAACTCGAACACAGCCGCGATCTTGAACGCCAGCGGCAGGCTGGGGTCGTACTTGCCGGTTTCGATGGCATTGACCGTCTGCCGCGACACCTCCAGCGCCTCGGCCAGTTTGGCCTGCGACCACGCGCGCTCGCCACGCAATTCGCGCAACCGGTTACGCATGCCACACCTCCGCACCCGCCCCTCGTAGGAGCGCGCCTGCGCGCGATGAATCAGGCGTTGCGTTTTGGGTCAACGCCGGGTCGCCTGCGGGCAGGCTCCTACAGGAGATTGCGATGGCGTTCACTGCCCATCCTCCGTCAAACCGTACTTGCGCCGGCACCACCAGTTGGCCACGCCGTACACGGCAAACATGGCCGGCAGCACGTAAATCAGCCCCACCTCAAGCGACAACGCTCCCACCGCCTGCAACAGGCCCAACGCAAAACTGACCACGCCGACCACCCCGCAGGTGGCGTACACAGCCTCCTGCTGCACGCGCCGTTCCAGCTCATCGCTGTCATGCATGAAGCGCCACATCACTACGACCACCCACAACATGGGCAGGACCGGCAACAGGCCCAGCAACACCCGCGCCCACAACGGCAACGCGCCCTTGTCGACACTCGACATCACGAAGATGGCCAGCACATAGCCAACCATGGCCGGCACGAACGTGCGCACGTAACGCCGGTAGGCGCGACTGACCAGCTCGGTGCTTTGTCGCGGCGCGCACAGCGCCCAGATGACGCCCAGCAGCACGCAGACCACGCCCAGCCACAGCACGTCCCTGAAAATCGCCCAGCCCGGCCCGGCCCAAAGCCCCCAGCCGATGACACACAACACCAGGCCGATGCCCAGTGCCCACCACGCCAGCAGCCACATCAAGCGCCGGTTGGTGAGCGGTTTTTTCGTCACATCATTCATGATTCATGCCTTTGATTGACCGCTTTGCGCCACACGCTCAGTGTTGCGGCAACTGCGCCAGAAAGCCGTCCAGCGCGTGCTTGAATGCCACCGGCTGATCCAGCATCACAAAATGACGCGCGTCCTGGATCATCTCGACCTTGGCCGTCTTGGCATTGTCGAGCAAGCCGGCATAAAACGCCTTCTTGGCCGCCGCCGTCATCTGCTTGCCGCTGCGTTTGGACATCATGGCCGCCATGGCCTTGCTGTACGGCACGATTTCCAGCACCGGCACCGTGACGTTTTTGAGGCCCGGGCGGAAATCCGAGGCGTAGTCATCGGCGGCGTACTCGGCCGATGCCGCCGGATCGCTGCGCGCCGTCAGCTTGGCGTAACACACGGCCTTGACCTTGTCGTTCACGCCGATGTTTTGCATGTAGCGCACGTCGTAAGCCGCCTCCTCGGCGGGCGACATGCCACCCATGCGCGCCTTGAGCATGGCGGCGCGCGCCTTGCGCTGTGCCGGCGTGAGATCCTGCGCGCCCGGAAACACCGGCAACCCGTCGACCGCCACGACGCCACCCAGCAGCTCGTTGTGCTCACCGGCAAAACGCAGCGCCAACGTGCCGCCGATGCTGTGCCCCACCAACACCGGATGGTCGATGTGGCGGCTCTGGATGAGCTGCAACAGCGACGCGTCAGCCTGATCCAGCAAATGGGTCTTGCGCTTCGGCATCGGCACGCCGTCAAACCCGGCCAGCGTGACGGCATACACCACATGGTTGCCGCGCAGATCGCGGATGGTCCTCGCCCACTCCCAGGGGCCGCTGGTCAGACCGGGGATCAGGATCACCGGTCGCCCATGATCGCCATATTTGATGACATGCAACGTGCCGACCGTGAACGTCTGCCCGCCCGTCGGCAACGCCAGACCGCAATCAGACACCGCCGCCGGCTTGGCCGGCGCGCCCGCCATCACCACACCCGACACCAACGCCGCCGCCAACACACCCGCCAACATCAACTTGTTCATGCGCCCTCTCCTCACGTGTAAAGGTTGTTTGACACGTAAAGTACGCTTTACATTCCATGATGTCAAGCGTGTTTGACACATGCGGCGAAATCACGCGCTTCCCCGCCACATCGGGCACCCGGTCAATGGCCGCAATGGCCCAATGCCGATCCGGGCAGGTTCCCCGCCTGCACCGCGTGATCGTGCAACTGCCGCGACCCCGTCGAAACGGTGGAATTTCCACATTGATGCCATGTCAAGCGTCTACACCATCTCTTCACGGGATCTGCATATTGCGTCACATACAATCCGCGCACGGCAGTTGGGGGCGGGGAGTCCAGCATCGGGCCAGCACACACAGGAGACACGCAAGCATTTGTTTGCGCGTGTCTTTTTGCACTATCGTGTTTGTTGGCACGCATATTGCTCACCTCGTTGCGTCACATCATTTCGACGTGACGGCCCCGGCTTGGCCGGTACCCACACGGATACCCGTGTTTTTCACACACCCTAAACGAGGGGACAGCAATGAACCTTTCCAAACTCGCCCTGGCCGCAGCGCTCGCCGCTGTCAGCGGTGCCATGGCGTTCGCGCCGACGGCCAATGCGGCCACAGTGACAAGTACCGGTGGCACGATCACCATCTCCGGCAAAGTCATCGACGCCACCTGCTCATTCGGTGCAAGCGGCGCTGATCAGACGGTCTCGTTGGCCAACGTCTCCACCTCCAACCTGACAGCCTTGGGCCAGTACAGCGGTGTTTCCAAAGCTTTCACCATCGACCTCAAGGATTGCCCGACAAACTCGAAAGTCGGTGTGCAGTTCTATTCGTCCAATGCCGATACAACAACCGGCAACGGCACCCTGTCGAACACGGGGTCGGCCGGCGGCGTGGATGTCCAGATCGTGGACAGCAGCTCCACGGCGGTTTCCATCGCCTCGACAGCACCAACTGACGACACCGGCGTCAGTGACCAAACCGACATGTCGACGAATAGCGGCACGGCCAGTCTTGCCTATACCGCGTACTACTACGTCACGGACGTCTCCGCCGTAACCGGTGGCTCCGTGTCTTCCACGACGCAGTACGTCCTCAACTACCAGTAAGCCGCAGCACGGCCCGCTGCCGGCACACGCCAGTGCAGCGGGCCTGCGATTTGCGTCATCCACCCGGCTCAACAGTGAGGGGAGCCATGAATTTTCTGAACCGTGCCTTGGGCGCGGCGGTGGTCTGCATGTGTCTTGCAGCCCCCGCGGCCCACGCCAGCGTCGTCATCAGCGGCACGCGCGTCGTGTTCGACGCCGATGCCGGCGAGGCCACCGTGCGTCTGACCAACGACAACACGCGCCCGGCCCTGGTCGAGGCGTGGATCGACGCCGGCAACATGCGCGCGACACCCGATACGGTCAAGACCCCGTTTCTGATCACGCCGCCGGTGTTTCGCATCAATGCGCACAAGGACCAGAGCCTGCGCATTCTTTACGTGCCCGGCCAAAAGCCTTTGCCCAGCGATCGCGAAAGCATCTTCTGGCTCAACGTGCTGGAAATTCCGCCCAAGCCGACCGGCGCGGCAGCCCATGCCAACACGCTGCAATTTGCCATCCGCACGCGCATCAAGCTGTTTTACCGGCCCGACCATCTGTCGATGAAACGCATCGACGCCCCGTCCAAACTGACGTGGCAGGCCACAGCGGCCGGCCAAAAAGTGACCATCAAGGTCACCAACCCCACGCCGTACTACCTCACCTTGAGCAAGGTGACGGTGGACGGGCACGACGCCAAGACCGGCATGGTCGCGCCGTTCGCCAGCCTTGATCTGGTGCTGACCGGCGCCACACACGCGCCGGCCAAGGGCACCAAGGTGACTTACGACAGCCTGACCGATTTTGGCACCGCCGCCAAACACGAAGGCGTGATCGCGCAATGAATGCCCGGCGCGCCCGCTTGTCGATGCCTGCCCGCCAACGCGGCACAACGCTGGCCATGGCCATCGCGTTGGCCCTGGCCGGCATGCTGGCGCCGACAAGCCACGCGCGCGCCGCGGTCGCCATCGCCCCGGCTTCGGCTGCCGCCGCCAAGGCCGACGCGGCCGTCTCGCCGGCCGATGCCAGCGCCGACGCGTCCTACGCGCCGGCCGACGCCAACGCCAATATCGAGTTCAACACCTCGATGCTGGCCGGCCACTCCAGCCGCACCATCGACCTGACGCGTTTCGAAAAAGGCGTGGACGTGCTGCCCGGCATGTACAACGTCGACGTGTATTTGAACGGCCAATGGATCGGCCGCATGGACGTGCGCTTTGCCACGCCCAAACCCGGCACCAACGCGCAGCCGTGCTTCACCGATACGCTGGTCAAGCGCCTGCAACTGACCGCGCAGGTGGCTGCGGGCAAGGCCGGCGCGCAAGTCGCCGCCTGCCCGCAACTGGACGACCTGGTGGCCGGCGCGCGTGCCACCTTCGACATGTCCGCGCTGCGCCTGAACATCACCGTGCCGCAGGCACTCATGGGCGACCAGCCGCGCGGCTACGTCGATCCGTCCGCGTGGGATGCCGGCATCCCGGCCTTTTTGCTCAACTACCGCTTCAACGCCTATCACAACGAAAACGCCGGGCTGGGCCAGACCAACGCCTACCTGGGCCTGCAGGCCGGCCTCAACATCGGCAAGTGGCAGCTGCGCGAAAACGGCACGTTGACCTGGCAATCGGCCGCCGGCGGCATGACGGCGCGACGCCAGTGGCACACCATCGACGCCTACGTGCAGCGCGCCATTCCCGCGCTCAAGGCCGAGCTGACCATCGGCGACAGCCACAGTGACGGCGCGGTGTTCGACAGCGTCGCCTTCCGCGGCGTGCAGCTGTCAACCGACGACCGCATGTACCCGCAGTCGCGCCGCGGCTACGCGCCGGTCATCCGCGGCGTGGCGCAGACCAACGCCAAGGTCACCGTCTACCAGAACGGCATCCAGATTTATCAAACCACCGTGCCGCCCGGCGCGTTTGTCATCGACGACCTGTATCCCAGCGGCTACGGCGGCAGCCTGCGCGTGACCGTCACTGAAGCCGATGGCCGCCAGCGCAGCTGGGATGTGCCGTACGCCTCGGTGTCGCAACTGGTGCGCGCCGGCGTGACGCGCTTCAACCTCAGCGCCGGCCAGCTGCGCAACCAGCCGCTGGACAGCAACGCACGCTTCATCGAAGGCGCCATCCAGCACGGCTTCAACAACACGTTCACCGGCTACGCCGGTTTTCAGGGCTCCAACGGCTATGCGGCAGCGCTCATCGGCGGCGCATTCAACACGCGCTTCGGCGCGCTGGCCATGGACCTCACCGAAGCCGGCGTCACCCTGCCCGGCCAGATGGCCCACACCGGCCAGTCGGTGCGGATGACATGGTCCAAGCGCCTGCCGTCCACGCACACCTCGTTCAGCCTGGCGGCCTATCGCTATTCCACCAGCGGCTTTCTGAGCCTGGCCGACGCCGCCACCGCGCGCGCCTACGCCAGCCGCGGCATGGACACCTTCGCCGAGCAGGACACCAGCGTGCCGACCATCGACGGCGTGCCCGTGCCGGGCGTGCTCACGCCGGCCCAGCGCGCCGCCCTGTCCGGCCAGCAAGCCGAAGTGCAGTTCGCGCCGCAAAACCTGCTGCACCAGCGCAACCGCTTCACGCTCAGCATGAACCAGCAATTGGGCCAGGACGGCGGCGCCGCGTTTGCCAACGTGTCGTTTCACGATTACTGGAACCAATCCAGCCGCGACACCACTTTCCAGCTGGGCTACAACAACCACATCGGCCCGCTCAGCTACGGCATTTCAGCCTCGCGCACGCGCGACATCACCGGCCGTTTCGACAACATGGTGTACGCCAGCTTCAGCCTGCCGCTGGGCCGCAGCACCCACGCGCCCACGTTGATGGTCAACCTGCAGCACGACGATGAAGGCGGCAGCCAGCAGCAGGCCATGCTCAACGGCAGCGCCGGCCGCTACGGCCAATTCAACTACGGCGCCACCGCCTCGCACGCCAGCGACGGCGGCAACGCGGCGTCGATCAACGCCGGCTACCGTGGTTCCGACGCGGTGCTGAACGCCAGCTATGGCAAGGGCGACGGTTACTCGCAGGCGTCGTTCGGCGCCAGCGGCTCGCTTCTTGCGCATGCCGGCGGCATCACCTTCGGCCAACCCACCGGCGACACCGTGGCCCTGATCCACGCGCCCAAGGCCGCCGGCGCGGTCGTGCAAAGCTCGCCCGGCGTACATCTGAACCGCCACGGCTACGCCATCGTGCCGTACCTGACGCCCTACCAGCTCGACACCGTGCGCCTGGACCCGGCAAAACTGCCGCTGGGCGTGCAGCTGGACGCCACCAGCGCCTCGGTCGCCCCCTACGCCGGCGCCATGGTGGCGATGAATTTCAAGACACATTACGGCCGCGCGCTGATCGCCCGCATCACCCTGCCCGACGGCAAGCTGGCACCGTTCGGTGCCGAAGTGCTGGATGTGCAGGGCAATACGGTCGGCACCGTGGGGCAAGGCGGGATGGCGCTGTTGCGGGTGCACACACGAACTGGCCAGCTCCACATCCAGCGCGCAGCTGCATCCAATCGCACTCAAACTTGCCGCTTCGACTACCGCTTGGCTTCAGCTGAAGGCAGCCACAAGTTGGCGCGTATCAACGCGATCTGCACCGCACCATGAGGGGGATCGTCATGTTCAGCTCACAACCCGAACTCGTCTCAAGCCATCCGCTTGTCGCATGGGTATGCCACCGAGCCATGATGGCATGCCTTGTGTTGCTGGCACTGCTTGCGTGGTCGGGCGTCGCAACAGCTCAGCAGGTTCCATCTTGCTGGTTTGAAAATAGCAACGGACACGCCATCAATGCACCGCCAGTGCAAATTTCAACAATCACCCCGATAACAGTTGCGCTGCCATCACCGCATGCGGGCGCCGACATTGGCAGCCCACTGTCAGCAACGACAAGCACAGGAACCATCTACATCGCGTGCGATCGCTCGACGGCTAACCCCATCATTTCACCCAATGCAACGTACGAAAACGACTACACGTACTACTCCACTGCACCCGGTGTGGCCTACCAAATTCTCCGCTCGGGCAACCCACCCGATACCAGTCCAATTGGGAAAGGGCAAGTCATAACATTTTCCAACACAACGGCATTCCAGCTCGTCTCGACCGGCGTCTTGCCCAGCAGCGGAACGGTGATCCCGGCTGGAACCGTACTTGGACAATGGCAAATCGCAAGCATTTGCACCGGAAACCCAAATACAAACAGGCAAGGTGATCGCCTTGAAAGCTGTGGTACCAGCGCCACCAACTACACATTCATCATCTTCGAATCTGGCGGCGTCACATTTACAGCCCACACCTGCAAAGTCACCACAGGAAGCCAAAACATCCAAGTGCCACTGCCCAGTATTCCGGTCACGGCATTGGGAAGTACCGGAGCTACGGCAGGGGCCACATCGTTCCAAATCCATCTCGACGACTGCTACAACGGGCTGACAGTCAGCGCCGAAATCGATACCAACGCGCCCTTCACGGGTGCCACCGGTGTCATTACGCCCACAGCAGGAACAAACTTTGCGCAAAACGTAGGGGTGCAACTACTTGCCGGTAACGGCACCACGCCCGTCACTTTCGGCACACCGTTCAATGTCGGCACAACATCGGGCAACAACAGCCAGTTTACGTTTAACCTCTTTGCCCGCTACTACCGTACCGGTACGCCGATTACCGCAGGCCAAGTCGAGGCGACGGCGACCTACACGTTGAGCTATCAATAGCGAAACGCCATACCATCATGGGTAGTCATGCGTTTCAAGCAACAGATGATCATCGGGTTTGAGTTTCAGGCGGTCCAGTGCCTGCCACAACTTGGCTGGCGGCAGCCAATAGTTCGTCACGACAAGCAAGATGCGAAAACGGGCACATGGCACGAGCCGACCATGACGGACCATGCCGCAAACGCACGCTGTTACCGCACCGACACCCCGTCGGCCGGCCAAGTGCAAGGCGCCGCCACCTACACGCTCAATTACCAGTAGCCCGGCCAAAAGCGCGAAAAGCACCGCTTCACCGTTTTGTCACGGTTTTTGCGTCAAAACGACTCAGTGCCATCTGCCCATCACCTTGACGGAGGCCACCATGCTCAGCCCACGAAATCACGCTTTGGCCTGCGTCCCGTTTGCCGCATCGTTTCACCGCAAGACCATGCTGGCCTGGTTGGCATTGTTTGCGCTGGCCTTCCTCGTCTGGCCGCAGACCGGCCGCGCAAAGCAGAATGGGTGCCAGCCAAACAGCAACAACAGCACTTGGACCCTTGTCACATTTCAGCTGCCGGCACATCTGTTTCTGCAACCCAATGCGGCCAACGGAACGGTATTGTGGACATCGGCCCCCACGCCGGCAACAACTGCAAAAACGTTCAACTGCAACGGCACCACCCCGAACGGTATCGTCAACCACCTTGGGACATCACCGGCCAGCGGTGATACGTTCAACATGCAATTCGCAGCACCCGGCCTGTCGTTTCGCATCATCAGCAGTGCTGTCGGCGGCCCGATGACTGCGTACAGCACCCAATCGCATCAGGGTGATTTTGTAATCAACATGTCCTTTCAGCTGCAACTGGTAAAAACCGGCACCATCGCGTCAACTACTACGCTTTCTTCTGGCGAATTGGCCAGATGGGACGCCGCGGCCACCAACGGCGATCATCTGACACTGGTGGACTTCCAACTGGGCGGAACGACTCATGCGAGCCCCCCGCCCTGCAACGTGGCAATCGATCCGACCTTGGTCAAGCTGCCGACCGTCGCCACACAACAATTCACAGGCCCCGGTAGCACGCCGGGCAAGACGCCGTTCAGCGTAAAACTCAATCAATGTCCGAGCGGGATCAAGGTTTCCATCACACTCAGCACGAGCTCGCCGCAGACAGGCACTGTCGGAGTGATCGCGCCCACTGCCGGCCCAGGGTTCGCAAACAACGTCGGGGTGCAAATACTCAAGTCGGACGGTACAACGCCGGTAACGTTCAACAGCGCGTTCGATGCTGGCCCGGCTACAACAGCCAGTGATTACCCCATCCATCTGTACGCGCGCTATTACCAGACCGACACCGCGGTAACGGCCGGCAACGTCAAGGCCACTGCCACCTATACACTCACTTACCAATGAACATCGAAAACGGCGTGTCGGCAAAACCTCGCCAACCCGATCGCCACGGTGAGCGCGCGCGCGATGGCCTGATGCTGGTTTGAGGCAAGAACCTTTCGCCCGCGGGCGGGCTCCCACAAAGATATCGAAAGACCACGCCAGACCTGTGGGAGCTGTGGGAGCGCGCCCGCGCGCGATGGCCTGATGTTGATTCAAGGCCAAATCCATTCGCCCGCTGGCGGGCTCCCACAACTGAGCCACGCGGCTTATTGGTAAGAGCGTGTCTTCAGCTGGATATGACGGTCGGCCAGTGATTCTGGTTGCCCCAGCAGGCGCAGGATGCGGGCACTTGGCAACCAATGGCGCGCCGATACCGATCGGGTCCGGACACGAAAATGGGTATACGGCACGAATTGGCCGTGGCGAATGATCCCGCATTCACGGCTGGCTGCCGTGGCCACGGGGCCGGCCCGGATTACTTGCGTGACCGTGCTGCAGGTAGGCGTGACCACCTTGCCCACAAACGCGATCCGACCGCCGGCGTTGCCGGCCACGGCAGCCAGCGACCACAACCACGACAGAGCGACACAACACATGGCGTAACGCATGACGCCTCCTTGTGATGACCACTCCCCCCTCCCTGCTGCGTCTTGTTGCCGGCTCCCTCGGCGGGGAACTCGCGACATGACACCACAGACGAATTCACATTGTGATCACATTTGACACCTTTCCATGATCTGTATCAAGTTTTCGTCATATAGTCGGTCAAATGTTGCTGCGAGAATGCTCCGAACAAGCATTCGAATGCCCGGACATCCGGCAGACTGCCGACCCCGACCCATTCAACGCGCCACTGCGGCGTCAGTTCCATCAGGCAATACCAACCACTGAGGCTCGACAGCCTCAATCAATCGTGCTCGACGACGTAAAGCCTCAGCGCGAACTGACGTATTTCTCGCGACGGATGTAGCGGATGGACAGGCCGGCGTCGACCAGACGCGCGTAGGTGTCGTCGACCATGGCCGGATTGCCGCACAG
>DASVGR010000148.1:0-9704 GCA_036379395.1 Rhodanobacteraceae bacterium
CGTGCACAAGGCCAAGGGTTTCACGTTTTATTCCACCTGGTCGCTGTGGGACGTGTACCGCGCACAGCAGCCGCTGATGGCCTTCATCCAGCCACCGCGGCGGGTCAACGATTTCGTCAATTCGCTGATCGCCGCGCAGCAGGCCAGTCCGTTCGGCATCCTGCCGGTGTGGGCGTATCAGGGGCTGGAGACGTGGTGCATGATCGGCTACCACGCGGTACCGATCATCGCCGACGCGTACATGAAAGGCTTTCGCGGCTTCGACGCCGACAAGGCGCTCAAGGCCATGGTCGCCAGCGCCACTTACGGCCCGTACGGTGATCTGGCCGATTACATGAAGCTGGGCTACGTGCCCATCGACAAGGAGCCGGAAGCGGCGTCCAAGACGGTCGAATACGCCTTCGATGACTGGACGATCTACCGCATGGCCAAGGCCATGGGCCGCACCCGCATCGCGGCGCGGTTCAAAAAGCGCGCCGGCAACTGGCGCAACGTGTTTGACAAGAAAACCGGCTTCGTGCGCGCGCGCAAATCCGACGGCAGCTTCCGCACGCCGTTCGACCCGGCGACGGTCGGCTACGGCAGCGACTACACCGAGGGCAACGCCTGGGAATACTCGTGGTACGAACCGCAGGACGTGGCCGGCCTGATCCATGAATTGGGCGGCGCCGACAGGTTTATCGCCAAGCTGGATGCCGTGTTCGACACCAAGGTCGATCCCAAGGAATTCGCCAACGTCGAGGACATCTCCGGCCTGATCGGCTACTACGCGCAGGGCAACGAGCCCAGCCAGCACATCGCCTACCTGTACGACTACGCCGGCGCGCCGTGGAGAACCCAGCAGCGCCTCACGCAGATCATGCAAACGCAATACAAGCCGACGGTGGACGGCCTGCCGGGCAATGACGATCTGGGCCAGATGTCGGCGTGGTACATCTTCACCGCGTTGGGTTTCTACCCGGTCGCGCCGGCCAGCAACCAGTACGTGATCGGCCGCCCGTTCGTGCAGCGTGCGGTGATGCACCTGCCCAACGGCAAGACCTTCACCGTCGTCGCCGAGCACTTGGACAAGGCGCATCCGTACATCGGCCGTGTCACGCTTGACGGCCAGCCGCTCGATCGCACCTGGATCGGCTACCGCCAGATCATGGCCGGCGGCACGCTGCGTTTCGTGATGCAGGCCACGCCCGACAAGCAGTGGGCGACGACTGCGGCGGCGCGGCCCTATGCCATGAGCGCGTGGTCGTCTGCCGAGGCCGGTCGCTGAGCGGGATTGCATGTTTCCGGCCCGCGCCATGGCGCGGAGTGTGCGGTATGCACGATCAGCAATCGCTCGGCCACCGGGTTCTTGTGGCAGCATGGGCCGCGGGTGATGCTGTTTCTGGCGCCGTTGTTCATTGCCATTGCCTTTGGTCTGCCGCAGGCCGAGATGTTGTCCAAGGCCGCCTTGACGACCGTGGTTTCGCGCGTGGTCACGTTCAGCCTGACGGGGGCTTTTCTGGCCATGCTGGGCATGGGCATCTGGGTCGGCTCGCTGGTGCGTCGTTATCCGCCACGTGCTGCTGCGACGTCGAAGTCGCCCTGATGCGTGGCTGGTCGTGTCGCACCTGATCGGTAGCCGTGTGTGATCAGCGTGGCGGCATGCACGGCATGTTGGCGGGATGGAAATCAGGAGGCTGTCATGCGGGTTGTCGTCAACGGGGCGGGCATTGCGGGGACGGCGCTGGCGTTCTGGCTGGGGCGGCTGGGGCACGAGGTGTTGCTCGTCGAACGCGCGTCCGCGCTGCGCCGCGGCGGCTACGTGCTCAATTTGTGGGGTGTCGGCTACGCCGCCGCGGAAAGGATGGGGTTGCTGCCCGACCTGCTGGCCTTGCAGTACCGGACTGAAGCGCTGCGCATGGTCGACCGGCACGGACGCACGCGCGGAGGTTATCCGTCACGCGTGTTATCGCAGTTGACGCGCGGGCGCATCGCTTCGCTGGCGCGGGCGGACATCGCGCACGTCATTCATCAGGCGCTGGACGGGAGCATCGAGACGCTTTTCGGCGACAGTATTGCCGGGGTCGACGACGTTGGCGGGCGCGTGCGGGTGGCGTTTGAGCATGCGTTGCCGCGCGAAGTCGATTTGGTGGTGGGTGCCGATGGCCTGCATTCGCGCGTGCGCCAACTGGTTTTCGGTCCCGATACACAGTTTGAACATCCTCTTGGCTGCCACGCCGCTGCCTTCGAGGTGTCGGGTTATCGACCGCGCGACGATGAGTTGTACGTCGCGCATTCGGCTGCCGGACGGTACATCGCCCGCTTTCCGGTGCGTGACGACACGATGCTTTTTTTCATGTTGTTCCGGGACGAATGTCTCGATGGCGCGCTGCCGGCGGATGCGCACGGGCGCAAGGCGGCATTGGCGCGGATTTTCGGCGACATGGGCTGGGAATGTCCGGCGATCCTGTCGGCCTTGACGGGCGTGGATGACGTTTACTGGGACTCCATCAGTCAAATTCGCATGCAAAGGTGGACACGCGGTTCGGTGGCTCTGCTGGGCGATGCGGCCGCGTGTCCGTCACTTATTGCCGGCGAGGGCTCGGGTTTTGCGCTGGCTGAAGCCTACGTGCTGGCCGGAGAGATCCAGCAACACGCGAATGATCTCGGGCAGGCACTGGCGCGCTATCAGGCGCGGGTCAAGCCGTTTGTCGAGCGCAAGCAAAAGTCCGCCCGGCGGCTGGTGGCGTCGTTCGTGCCCAAGACAGGATACGGCGTGAAAATGCGCGATTTCGCCACCTTGCTGATGCGGCTGCCGGTTTTTCCCCGTTTGCTGATGGGAAATTATCTGCGTGACGAGATGACGTTGCCGGCGTATCCCATGGACGACGTGATCACCAACGGTCGTTAGGAAGCCCGGCCGGAAGTGCCTGGTTTGGGCGCGGGCATCTTTCAGTCGTGCTCGTGATGGTGTGCATGTGCCGGTGTTTTGGCGTTGTCGAAAACGCAGCTGCTGTCGGCTGTGGCCGGCGTGTCTTCGTGTTCGGTCTGCAATGTGACATGGTGGATGCCGAAGCGTTCGGCCAGCAGATGCTGCACGGCATGCTGGGTGGCATGGCAATCGACGTCGCGGCGCACGCGCAGTTGCGCGGACAGTGCCGGCATGCCCGAGGTGAGTTCCCAGATGTGCAGGTCTTCGACGCTCGGCATGCCGTCGGCTGCGGTGATGGCGGAAGCGATTTGCGCCGGGTCCAGGCCCTCGGGCGCAGCTTCCAGAAACACGCGGCCGGAGGCGCGTACCAGCGTGTAGCCGGCCTTGGCCATCAAGGCGGCCACCAGCAGCGCGGCCAGGGCATCGGCGCGGTCCCAGCCGGTGAGCCAGACGATGGCGCCGGCCACGGCCGTGGCGATGAACGCGTACAGGTCGGTCAATATGTGCTGGAAACTGCTTTCCACGTTCAGGCTTTGCCGGTTGGCCTTGCCCATCACCCAGACCACGACGAGGTTGATGGCAATGCCGGCCACGGCCACGATGGTGACCAGCCGGCCATCGACCTGCGGCGGGTGGACGAGGCGCTCGATCGCTTCGATGACGAACCACAGCGCCAGCAGCAGCAGGGTGATGCCGTTGGCCTGCGCGCTGAGGATTTCCGCGCGCTTGAAGCCGAACGTGTAGCGGCCGTGTGCCGGGCGCTTGGCCAGGTGCATGGCCAGCAGCGACAGCGCGATGGCGCCGGCGTCGGTGAGCATGTGGCCGGCGTCGGAAATCAGCGCCAGCGATGAAGCCAGCAAGCCGACGACGAGCTCCAGCAGCATGAAGCCCGTCAGGATGGCCAGCGCGGCGATCAGGTAGCGGCGGTCGGCGTCGGCGCTGACGCCGTGGGCATGGTCATGATGGGCGTGATCGTGGGGCATGGCGGTCTCCAGGCGCCAATGTACGCGGCGGCCACGGTGTTATGTAATGACGTCGGGGGCTTGCCAGCACCCGTCGGACGCGTGCAAGAATGTCCACCGGACATCGGAGATTCCCGGGGGAGGTACGGCGTGACGCCAGCAAGGTGGCGCAATCGGGGCGTTGTGCGTTGGCAGTTGCTGTTGCTGCTGCTGGCGGTCGTCGTCAGCGTGGCCGGGCCGTACTATTTCACGCGGCGCACCACCAACAGCGCGCTCAAGGCCAGTCAATGGGTCGCGCACAGTGCCGAAGTGCGGGTCACGGTCTACAAGTTGCTGTTTCGCCTGCGTGACGGGGAGGCGGCCACTTATTCGGTGTTGCAGGGCGTGCGCAGCCCCGACCTCAAACAGCGCATCGCGCGCAGCGACGCACAGATCGTGCCGCTGCTGGCCACCTTGCGCGGACTGACGCTCGACAGCCCGGATCAGCAGGCGCGCCTGGGCGCCTTGCGCGCCGTGGTCGAACATCGCGACAAATTGATGGACAAGGCGCGCCAGGACTACGCCAAGGGCGATCCGGCTTCCGCCTATCAGGCTCTGGGTCGGGCCGCCAACGAATTTCCCTACGCGGGGCTGGCTGATGCCATCGTGCAGGCCGAGACAAACAGGCAGATGCAGCGTGCGGCCATTTCCGAGCACAAGACCCGCCAGGCGCAGGCCGTGCAGATCGGCGCGGCGCTGTTCCAGTTGCTGCTGCTGGGGCTGGTGGCCATCGTGTCCGAGCGCTCGGTGGCCCATCGCCTGCGTGCCGAACGTATCAGCCGGCAGGCGGTGGCGCGCGCCGAGCGCATCGTGCAGACCGTGCGCGAGCCCATGGCCATCATCGACGCGAAGCTGGAGGTGTTGATGGCCAACGCGGCGTTCGATGAACTTTACGAGACGTCGGGCGTGGTCAAGCCGGGTACGCGCGTGGCGCTGGCCAACATCGGCAGCGGCGCATGGGTGGACGAGGCATTGCATCAGCGCCTGCTCGACGTGGTGGCGCGCGACCGCGAGCTGTGGGATTACGAGCTGGCGCAGACCACCATGGATGGCGTGGACCGCCAGGTGCTGGTCAACGCGCGCCGCATGCGCCTGCCCGAGGACGACGAGCCGGTCATGCTGCTTAGCGTCAGCGACGTTACCGCGCGCGCCCTGGCCGAACAGCAGGTTTCGGAACTGAACAAGCAGCTGGAAGGCAAGATCGGCCAGCTGTCCGAAGCCAACCAGGAACTGGAGGCGTTCAGCTATTCGGTGTCGCACGACCTGCGCGCGCCGTTGCGCCACATCGCCGGTTTTGCCGACAAGCTGGGCCGCCACCTGGGTAACGCCAGCGACGAAAAGACGCAGCATTACCTTGACGTCATCACCACGGCCGCCGGCAACATGGCCGGGTTGATCGACGGCTTGCTGGCGTATTCGCGGCTGGGGCGCGGCGCGCTGCATCGGCAGCTGGTGGACATGCGCGCGCTGGTCGAGGACGTGCGGAACCTGGTCATGGAAGAGGCGGCCGGACGTGCCATCGAGTGGCACGTCGGCGAGCTGCCGATGGTCGCGGGCGACGAGAGCATGTTGCGCACGGTCTGGCAGAACCTGCTTGGCAACGCGGTCAAATACACCGGCAAGTGCGAACACGCCGAGGTGCATGTCGACGCCACGGCCGGCGACAAGGGCGAAGTCGTGTTCAGCGTGCGCGACAACGGCGCCGGCTTCGACATGGCCTATGCCGACAAGCTGTTCGGCGTATTCCAGCGCATGCACAAGGCATCGGATTTTCCCGGCACCGGCATCGGTCTGGCCAACGTGCGCCGCATCGTCCTGCGTCATGGCGGACGGGTCTGGGCGCAGGCCGAGCCGGGAGCCGGCGCCACATTTTGTTTTGCCTTGCCTGCGTCGCGGCTGGTCGTGGTGTAGTTTGGGGCGTGCGAGGAGGTTGCCGTGGAGAAAAGCTTGTTGACGATTCTGGTTGCCGAAGACAGCGCCGCCGACGCCGAAATGACCATCGATGCCTTGCACGAGGCCAATCTGGCCAATCCCATCGTGCATGTCGAGGATGGCGTCGAAGCCATGGACTGGCTGCTGCGGCGCGGTGCCTGGGCCGGTCGTGAAGACGGCCATCCATCACTGGTGCTGCTGGACATCAAGATGCCGCGCATGGATGGTCTGGAAGTGCTCAAGCGCATGCGCGCGGATGACAACCTGCGGCACATCCCGGTGGTCATCCTGTCCTCGTCGCGCGAGGAACGCGATCTGGCGCGCAGCTGGGATCTGGGCGTCAACGCCTACGTGGTCAAGCCGGTCGACGTGCACCAGTTTTTCGACGCGGTGCAGACGCTGGGCCAGTTCTGGGGCGTGCTCAACGAGGCGCCGGACGGTCGCGGTTGACGATGAACGCGCTGGCCAGCAAACCTGACGAGACGCTGCGCGTCCTGTTGGTCGAGGATGTTCCGGCCGATGCCGAACTGACGCTCGACGCGCTGCGCGACGACGGCATTGCCTGCCAGGCACGCTGCGTCGAGACCGAAGCCGATTATGTCGAGGCGCTGGAGGCGTTTGCGCCGGACATCGTGTTGTCGGACATGGGCCTGCCGGTGTTTGACGGCTATCAGGCGTTGCGCCTGTTGCGCCAGCGTGATGCGCTGACACCGTTCATTTTCGTGTCCGGGGCGATGGGCGAGGAAGTGGCGGTCCAGGCGTTGCACCAGGGCGCGACCGATTACATCCTCAAGGACAACACCGTGCGTCTGACCGCGGCCGTGCGGCGTGCGGTGAACGAGGCCCGCGAACAGCGCGCGCGCTTGCGGGCCGAGGAAGAACTGATCCGCGCGCAGCGTTTCGAAAGCCTGGCCTTGCTGGCCGGCGGTCTCAGCCATGACCTGCGCAATCTGCTGCAACCGTTGCTGTTGGCGGCCGACACGCTGGACGACTACGCCGACGACCCGCGCCTGGTGCGGTTGGGCGAGGTCATCCGCAATTGCGGCCATCGCGGTCTGGAGATGGTGTCTTCGATGCTCACGTTCGCGCGTGGCGCCAAGCGGACCGAGCGCGTGCGCGTGGATGCGTTGTTCGACGCCTTGAGCCTGTTGCTCAAGGGCAGCGTGCCGCGCACTGTCACGCTGCGCATGGAGCGCGGCGCCGAAGACGGCCTGAGCCTTGACGGCAACCACACCGAACTGCAGCAATGCCTGCTCAATCTGGCGCTCAATGCCATTCAGGCCATGCCGGATGGCGGGCAATTGACGTTTTCGGCGCATGCGTGCGACTTGTCGGCGGATTTTTTCCGCGCCAGCGAGGATGCCGTGCCGGGGCGTTTCGTGTGCCTGGACGTGACCGACACCGGGCAGGGCATGGCGCCGGACGTGTTGCAGCATCTGTTCCAGCCTTTTTTCACCACCAAGGACATGGGCACCGGCCTGGGTCTGGTGTCGTGCCGGCGCATTGTCGAGGGACATGGCGGCGTGTTGCGCGTGCGCAGTGCTCCGGGTCAGGGCACGTGTTTTCACCTGTACTTGCCGTTGGCCGTCGGCAGCACGCAGCACGTGACCGAGCAGGCCGCAGGCGGGCATGGCGAACACGTGCTGGTGGTGGACGAAAACGCCACCCAGCTGTCGTTGCTGGCCGGCACGCTGACCAGCGCCGGCTACGTCGTGCGCGCGTGCAACAGCGGTACGGCGGCGTTGCAATCGCTGGCCATCGACGGTTTGCCGCAATTGCTGGTGATGGATGCGGCGATGAGCCTCGTCACCGGCGTGCGCACGCTGGCTGCATTGCTGGCCGCCGATTACGCCGGCAGCGTGCTGTTCCTGACCGATCCCGAGGCGCCGCCGTCGCTGGACGAGCTGCCACCTCTGAAGCATTTCAGCCTGCTCGACAAGCCGGTCGAGGTGGGCGGCCTGCTGCATGCCGTCGGTCATGCACTGGACATGGCGCGGCAAAACCCGGCGTAAGCGGGTAAAGCAGACAACCTGCACAGGGCAGCCTGTCTCGAGAGCATGACGATGGTTCTTCTGTGGGAGCCCGCCCGCGGGCGAAGGGGATCTTGCCTTGAGTCGGCATCAAGCCATCGCGCGCAGGCGCGCTCCTACGGGTGGGGCTTGAGGTTGATGCCTCGCTTTTGTAGGAGCCCGCCCGCGGGCGAAGGGGATCTTGCCTTGAGCCGACATCAAGCCATCGCGCGCGGGCGCGCTCCTACCGGTGGGGCTTGGGGTTGAGGCCTCGCTTTTGTAGGAGCCCGCCCGCGGGCGAAAGGTTCTTGCCTCAAACCGAACATCAGGCCATCGCGCGCAGGCGCGCTCCTACCGGTGGGGCTTGGGGTTGAGGCCTTGCCTTTGTAGGAGCCCGCCTGCGGGCGAAGGGGATCTTGCCTTGCGCCGACATCGGGCCATCGCGCGCGGGCGCGCATGGTGGTCGCGTGCCGGGCGTCAGTCGATGCCGAGCTTTTTCAGTTTGTAGCGCAGCGCGCGGAAGGTGATGCCCAGTTGGCGCGCGGCGGCGGTCTTGTTGTAGCGGGCCTGTTCCAGCGCCTGCATGATGGTGTCGCGCTCAATGGCGGACATGTAGTCTTCCAGCGGCTGGTCCTGGTCGCGGGTTTCCAGTGCCGCGGCGTCTTCGTACCCGGCGCCGGCCACGGGTCGATTGGCGGGCGTGGGCAGCATGAGGTCGATGGCGTCGATGCGCTGGTTTTCGCACATGGCCGTGGCGCGCTCGAGAATGTTTTCCAGCTCGCGCACGTTGCCGGGAAAGCTGTAGCCGTTTAGTGCCGTCAGGGCGTCCGGCGCCAGTCGCGCCGGTTCTGTTCCGGTGTCCGTGGCCAAGCGCTTGAGGATCACTTGCGCCAGCTGCGGCACGTCGCCGTCGCGCTCGCGCAGCGGCGGCACCGGCAGCTCGATGACGTTGATGCGGTAGAACAGGTCCTGCCGGAAACGGCCGGCCTCGACTTCGTCGACGAGTTTTTTGTGCGTGGCCGAAAGAATGCGCACGTCGACCGGGATTTCCTCGCGGCCACCGATGGCGCGCACGGCTTTTTCCTGGATCACGCGCAGCAGCTTGACCTGCATGTGCAGCGGCAATTCGGCCACTTCGTCCAGAAACAGCGTGCCGCCGTTGGCGGTCTGGAACAGGCCGGCCTTGTCGGCATGGGCGCCGGTGAAGCTGCCCTTGCGATGGCCGAAAAACTCGCTTTCCATCAGCTCGGCCGGAATGGCACCGCAGTTGACCGGCACGAACGGGCCGCTGCCGCGCGGGCCCGCATCGTGGATGAGGCGCGCGACCAGCTCCTTGCCGACACCGGATTCGCCGCTGATGTAGACCGGCGCCTGGCTGCGCGCCAGCTTGGCGATGGTGGCCCGCACGCGGCGCATGGGCGCCGAGTCGCCGACCAGGCGCGTTTCCATGCCCGGCGCCGGCGCCGTGTTGGCGGGAACGGGGGCGCTGCCGTCGCGTGCATGCCCGGCGGACAGCTTCAGCGCGCTTTCCACCAGCCGGCGCAGGATCTTGATGTCGACCGGCTTGGAGACGAAATCGAAGGCGCCGGCCTTGAGCGCGTTGACCGCGGCGTCGACGTTGCCGTAGGCCGTGATCATGGCCACCGGCATGTCCGGATAACGCTCGGCGATCAGCTCGATCAGCTCCTGGCCGGAACCGTCGGGCAGGCGCATGTCGGTGAAGCACAGGTCGTAACGGCGTTCGCCCAGCAAGGTGCGCGCGTCGCCGACGCTGGCTGCCGTGTCCACGTCGAGATTCATGCGGCCGAGCGTGATGGTCAAAAGTTCGCGGATGTCGCGCTCGTCGTCGAC
>DASVGR010000149.1:0-5942 GCA_036379395.1 Rhodanobacteraceae bacterium
GCTGACGCTGGCGCTGGGCAAGGGCATTGGCGGCCGGCCGGTGGTCGTCGACCTGGCCAAGATGCCGCATCTGCTGGTGGCCGGCACGACCGGTTCGGGCAAGTCGGTGGCCGTCAACGCGATGATCTTGTCGCTTCTGTACAAGTCCAGCGCCGAGCAGGTGCGGTTGATCATGATCGACCCGAAGATGCTGGAGCTGTCGGTCTACGAGGGCATTCCGCATCTGCTGGCGCCGGTGGTGACCGACATGAAGGAAGCCGCCAACGCGCTGCGCTGGTGCGTGGGCGAGATGGAGCGCCGCTACAAGCTGATGGCGGCGGTCGGCGTGCGCAATCTGGCCGGTTACAACAAGAAGGTGCGCGACGCCGAGGCGGCCGGCCAGCCGATGCTGGACCCGCTGTTCAAGCCCAATCCGGACGACCCGACCGCGGCGCCGGAACCACTGCATGCGCTGCCGCACATCGTCGTCATCATCGACGAATTCGCCGACATGATGATGATCGTCGGCAAGAAGGTCGAAGAGCTCATCGCGCGCCTGGCGCAAAAGGCCCGTGCGGCCGGCGTGCATCTGATTCTGGCCACGCAGCGCCCGTCGGTCGACGTCATCACCGGCCTCATCAAGGCCAATATTCCCACCCGCATCGCCTTCCAGGTGTCCTCGCGCATCGACTCGCGCACCATTCTCGACCAGTCCGGTGCCGAAACGCTGCTTGGCCACGGCGACATGCTGTACTTGCCACCCGGCACGGCCACGCCCGAGCGCGTGCACGGCGCGTTCGTCGATGACCACGAGGTGCACAACGTGGTCGAATGGCTCAAGGCGCAAGGCGAGCCCGACTACATCGAAGGTGTGCTGGAAGAAACGCAGACCATGGGTGACGGTCGCGTCATCAACGAATCGGGCATTCCGCAGGATGCCAGCGATGCCGACGGCGGCGACGCGGCGCTGTACGACAAGGCCGTGGCCATCGTCACGCAGACGCGACGCGCATCGATTTCAGGCGTGCAGCGGCATTTGCGCATCGGCTACAACCGCGCCGCGCGCCTGATCGAGCAGATGGAGAACGACGGCGTGGTCAGCGCTCCGCAGCACAACGGCACGCGTGAGGTACTGGCGCCACCGCCGCCGCGTGATTGACCGCCACGTCAACGCTGCCTTGCTGCCGGCCGTTAAGCCGGCGACGATTACGATGCAACGTCCCCTTTTCCGTTTTGCGCAGAACTCCGCCATGAAGCGATTCGCCCTTGTCAGTGTCCTGGCCCTGCTGGCCGTCCTTGCCGCGCCGGTATGCGCCGCGACGGGGCCGGCGCGCGCGCAGCTGGAAGCGTTTGCCCACGACCTGCATTCCCTGACCGGGCACTTCCAGCAAACCCTGATGGACGTCAACCAGCAGACCATCAAGAGCAGCGCCGGCACGCTGGCACTGGAGGCACCGCGCCAGTTCCGCTGGCAGACGACCACGCCGTACAAGCAGCTGATCGTGGCCGACGGCGGCCATGTGTGGATGTACGAACCCGATCTTGACCAGGTGACCGTGCGCAACCAGGACAGCGCCTCGGGCCACAGCCCGCTGACGGTGCTGACCGACATCGGCCGCCTGGACAAGGACTTCACCAGCTTCGAGCTGGGCACGCGCCAGGGCCTGGACTGGCTGGAGTTGAAACCCAAAAGCCAGCAGGCCCAATTTGCCTACGTGGAACTGGGTTTCGACGCGACCGGCCTGCGCGAGATGCAGTTCAAGGACCTGACCGGCAACATCACGCGCATCGTCTTTTCGGACTGGAAGCGCAACCCGGCCTTGCCTGCGTCCACGTTCAATTTCACGCCGCCGAAAGGTGCCGACGTGATCGGCGACACCAGCAACATTCCGCAGGTGCATCCGCTGGCGCATTGAGGCTTGCCGGCGGACAGTGCCTCTGCCAATATTATTGATAATCATTATCAACCTGACGCCCATGCCTTCCTTGTCCCAAAGCTACCGTCCGGCGCAGCGTTACCTGCACTGGATCATCTTCGTCCTGGTGCTGGCCGCCTACGTGTTGATCAACGTGCATCACTGGACGCCGCGCGGCGTTTTCTGGCACGGTTTTTCCGAGCATTTGCACATGGTGGTTGGCACCTTGGTGCTGTTGCTGGTTTTGCCGCGGCTATGGCTGCGTGGCAAATACGGCGCACCGCCGATCGAGCCGCCGATGGCCCGCCTGGCGCGTTGGTCGGCACGCGTCACGCATTGGGCGCTGTACGCGTTTTTGCTGCTGCAGCCGTTGCTGGGGTTGGCGTACCGGCAGCTGGAAGGCAAAAGCGTCAGCCTGCTGGGCGTCACGCTCATTCCGTCGTTTGTCAGCCATCCGGACAAGGCGCTGGCCAAGGAACTGTTTTTCCAGTACCACGCGCTGCTCGGCACGGTGTTCTACTGGATCATCGGCCTGCACATCGCCGCGGCGCTGTGGCACCACTTCGCGCGTCGCGACAACACGTTGAAGCGCATGTGGGGAGCCCGGCGCGCCGACGGCGAATGACGCATCGGCAGGGGCGAGCCGGTATCATGCCGGCATGACCCGTCGTCCCCCGGCCACCGATCATTCCGCCGGCCTGTTTGCCGCGCCCGAACCGCTCAAGCCGCTGGCCGAGCGCATGCGTCCACAAACGCTGGACGACATTGTCGGCCAGGAACGTTTGCTGGGGCAGGGCACGGCGTTGCGGCGCGCGCTGGAAGCCGGACGCGTGCATTCGATGGTGCTGTGGGGGCCGCCGGGTTGCGGCAAAACCACGCTGGCGCTGCTGATCGCGCATTACGCCGATGCCGAGTTTCATGCCATTTCCGCCGTGCTGTCCGGCCTGCCGGACGTGCGCAAGGCGCTGGCCGAAGCCGCCACGCGGTTTGCCCAGGGGCGGCGCACGGTGCTGTTCGTCGACGAGGTGCATCGCTTCAACAAGGTGCAGCAGGACGCGTTTTTGCCGCACATCGAAAACGGCACCATCGTGTTCGTCGGCGCCACCACCGAAAACCCGTCGTTCGAGTTGAACTCGGCCTTGCTGTCGCGTTGCCGCGTGCACGTGATGAACGCCGTGGACGAAGCGGCGCTGGTGCGTGTCCTGCAACGCGCGTTGACGGATACCGGGCGTGGTCTGGGCGGGCAGGGGTTGAGCGTTGACGGTGACGCGTTGCGCCTGATTGCCCAGGCCGCCGATGGCGACGTGCGGCGCAGCCTGACGCTGCTCGAAATTGCCGCCGAACTGGCCGAAGACGGCCGCATCGACGAAACCACGCTGGTGCAGGTGCTGGCCGATCGCACGCGGCGGTTCGACAAGGGCGGCGAGCAGTTCTACGACCAGATTTCCGCCTTGCACAAATCCGTGCGCAGTTCCGATCCGGATGCGGCGCTGTATTGGCTCACGCGCATGCTCGACGGTGGTTGCGACCGCGCCTATCTGGCGCGCCGGCTGCTGCGCATGGCCATCGAGGACATCGGCCTGGCCGATCCGCGCGGCTGGCAAATGGCCATCAACGCGTGGGATACCTACGACCGCCTGGGCACCCCTGAAGGCGAGCTGGGTCTGGCGCAGGTGGCCATTTATCTGGCCACGGCGCCCAAGAGCAATGCGGCTTACGCGGCCTACAACGATGCGCGCCGCACGATACGCGAGACCGGCACGCTGGAAGTGCCCATGCACCTGCGCAACGCGCCGACCAAGCTGATGAAGGAACTGGGTTACGCCAAGGGCTACCAGTACGACCACGACAGCGCCGGCGGCGTCGCGCTGGACCAGCAATGCCTGCCGGACGCGCTGGACGGCCATGTGTTCTACGAACCGGTGCCGCGCGGGCTGGAAATCAAGCTGAAGGAAAAACTGGACGCCTTGCGCGAGGCCCGTCGCCAGGCCCGCGCCGGCAAGCCCAAGGGCTGACGGAGCTGCGGCATGGCCAAAAACATGGACGGCGTTTGCGCCGCCCGGCCGCGAAACACGATAATGGGCGTTTCCGATTCACCTGTCAGGACAGACCATGCTCGACCCGGCATTGTTGCGCTCGAATCTGGCCGAGACGGCCCAACGTCTCGCCCGCCGCGGCTACACCCTCGACACCGCCGCCGTCGAATCCCTCGAAGCAGAGCGCAAGCGTCTTTCCACCGAAACGCAAAGCCTGCAGGCCGAGCGCAACGCGCGCTCCAAGGCCATCGGCAAGACCAAGGCGCAAGGTGGCGACGTGGCGCCGCTGCTGGCCGAAGTGGCCGGTCTGGGTGACAAGCTCAAGGCCAACGAACAGGCGCTGGCCGAAGTGCAGGCCAAGCTCGCCACGCTGTCGCTGGGCATCCCCAATCTGCCCGATCCGTCGCTGCCCGAAGGCAAGGACGAAAAGGGCAATCTGGAAGTAGCCAAGTGGGGCACGCCACGCACGTTCGATTTTGCCGCCAAGGATCATGTCGATCTCGGCGCGCGGCACGACTGGCTGGACGGCGATGCCGGCGCCAAGTTGTCCGGCGCGCGGTTCACCGTCATGCGCGGCCAGCTGGCGCACCTGCATCGCGCGCTGGCGCAGTTCATGCTGGACCTGCACACGCGCGAGCACGGCTATCTCGAATGCAACGTGCCGTTGCTGGTCAACGCGGAAACGATGCAAGGCACGGGGCAGTTGCCGAAGTTCGAGGAAGACCTGTTTTCGACCCATGTCGGCGAGGCCAAGCGCTATCTCATTCCGACCGCGGAAGTGTCGCTGACCAACCTGGTGGCCGACACCATCCTGGATGCCGCCGACCTGCCGCTGCGCATGACCGCACACACGCCGTGCTTCCGCGCCGAGGCCGGCAGTTACGGTCGCGACGTGCGCGGCATGATCCGCCAGCACCAGTTCGAAAAAGTCGAGATGGTACAGATCGTGCGTGCCGAAACCTCGGCTGATCAACTGGAAGAATTGACCGGCCATGCCGAGGACGTACTGCAAAAACTCGGCCTGCCGTATCGCAAGATGTTGTTGTGCACGGGCGACATGGGCTTTTCGGCCACCCGGACCTACGACCTGGAAGTCTGGCTGCCGTCGCAGAGCATGTACCGCGAAATCAGCTCGTGCTCGAACTGCCTGGATTTCCAGGCCCGCCGCATGCAGGCGCGCGTGCGCAACCCCGAGACCGGCAAGACCGAACTGGTACACACGCTCAACGGGTCCGGCCTGGCCGTCGGTCGCTGCCTGATCGCGGTGATGGAGAACTACCAGAACGCGGATGGCTCGATCACCATTCCCGACGTCTTGCGCCCGTACATGGGTGGCCTGGAAAAACTCGCTTGAAACCAACCGCGCCCAACCCGGCCGACAACGAGGCGATCACACATGCCGACGGCAAGCATTTCCGTCGCGGCCTGCGCCTGGCCGCCGTGGTGCTGGCCGGCGGCTGCGGGTATCTGCTGGCGCGGGGAACCGGTTCCGTCGGCCTGGTCATCGGCGGGGTCGTCGGAGCGCTGATCCTCGCTTCGGCCGTGTTCTACCTCAGCTGGCGTTGGCGTTGGCAACTGCTGTTGTTGCTGGTCGAACTGCTGCTGCCGCTGCTTCTCATGGCCTGGTGGAAGCACGATTGGCACCTGGTCTACATGACCTCGGGCATGCTGGCGCCGTTCGCGTTTGCCGGGCTGTTGCTGTGGATCGCGTTGCGCGTGAAAGACAAGCAAGACCACAAGCCATAGACAAGCTACAATCGCCATCCGCCGGTTTTCCGCCCAGCCGATGGCCCGAAGGGCGAGGGGCAGGAGCCCCGAGTAAAACTGCCGTGGTGGCGTGCGCAGCACGTCTGCACAGCCGAGAAGTTGCAAGGTGAGGTGGCCGAGTGGTTTAAGGCAGCAGTCTTGCTCGCGCAGGCAGGAAGCCGAAGCGAACATCGGCGCAGCCGATGGCCCGAAGGGCGAGGGACGGGACGTCCCGAGTAAAACTGCCGTGGGACGTGCGCAGCAC
>DASVGR010000150.1:0-4987 GCA_036379395.1 Rhodanobacteraceae bacterium
CTTGGTGGTGGCGTGATGCACCAGCACCGCGCGGCCGGACGGATCATCGGAGTTGGCGAACGCCTGTGACCAGCGGAACGCGGTGGGCGTGGAGCAGGCGATCGACGGGCCGCCGGGCACCAGATGCGCGGCCACTGCGCCGGGGTAGTGCTTCTGGAACATGGTGCGGTACAGGTAGGCTTCCTTCGACGCCGGCGGGTTGTGCGGAAAACGCGCCGCCGCCTGCGCCATCTGCGCGTCCGTCACCTGGCCTTCGGCGTAGTCCTTCAGGCCGTCGATCCAGCCGTAGCCGACGCCGTCGGAAAACTGCTCCTTCTGCCGCCACACGATGGATTCGGGCAGCAAGTCGGCGCCGGCCTCGCGCAGCACATGCTTTTCGATGCGGCCGTTGCCGGGGCGCTTGACCGACGGCGCCGTGGTCATGGCCACGTCGATGAACTCGCGGTCCAGGAACGGCACGCGCGCTTCCACGCCGAACGCGGCCATGGACTTGTTGGCGCGCAGGCAATCGTACAGATGCAGCGAGTCGAGCTTGCGCACCAGCTCGTCGTGGAATTCGCGGTCATCCGGCGCCATGTGGAAATACAAATAGCCGCCAAACAGCTCGTCCGCGCCTTCGCCGGACAGCACCATCTTGATGCCCATGGCCTTGATGCGCCGCGCCAACAGATACATCGGCGTGGACGCGCGGATGGTGGTGACGTCGTAGGTTTCGATGTGGCGGATGACGTCGTCAAGCGCATCCAGACCTTCCTGCAGCGTGAACGTGAAACCGTGATGCACGCTGCCGATGGCGTCGGCCACTTCCTGCGCGGCGGCCAGATCCGGCGAGCCCGGCAAGCCGATGGAAAAGCTGTGCAGACGCGGCCACCACGCCTCGCTGGCGTCGTTGTCTTCCACGCGACGCGCGGCGCAACGCGCGGCCATGGCGGCGATCAGCGACGAATCCAGCCCGCCGGAAAGCAGCACGCCGTACGGCACGTCGCTCATCAAATGCCGGTGCACCGAAGCTTCCAGCGCCTGGCGGATGCGCGCCGGGTCGGTCGGGCCGTCCTTGACGGCGTCGTACTCGCGCCACGTCGGCTTGTAGTAAAGCGCAGGCTTGTCCATGTGCGCGCTTTGCCAGTGGCCGGGCGGAAACGACTCGATGCTGACGCACATCGGCGCCAGCGCCTTCATCTCGGAAGCCACCCACAAACGGCCACGCGCGTCGCGCCCGGTGTACAGCGGAATGATGCCGATGGGATCGCGCGCGATCAGCCAGTCCTGGCGCTCGCGGTCGTACAGCACGAACGCGAACATGCCGCCCAACTCGTTGAGCCAGTCTTCCGGGCCGGCCTCGCCCTGCGCGTTGTACAGCGGCAGGATGACTTCGCAGTCCGAATCGGTCTTGAAGGTTTCCGGCGCGAAGCGCGCGCGCAGGTCGCGGTGATTGTAGATTTCGCCATTGACGGCCAGCACCTGGGCATTGTTGTCGCTGACCAGCGGCTGCGCGCCACTGGCCAGACCGACGACAGCCAGGCGCTCGTGCGCGAGGATGGCGTGATTGTCGGCAAACACGCCACTCCAGTCGGGCCCGCGATGCCGCAGGTCGCGCGCGCCGGCCAGCACCTGCGGGCGCAATGCCGAAACATCACCATCAAGATCGAAAACCGCTACAAAACCGCACATGGCCTTTACTTCTTGGAAGGGTCAATGATGCTGGCACGCGTGGCGGATGCAGATAAATAAGGCGCTCGCATATGTGTACGCCCGCACACGCGCATGCCAACGCCTGCTGAACCGCGTCCTTGTGCCGGTTCCAATACGCCTATACTTCATGAAGGTGTACGCAACGGAGACTTTCCATGCTCAATGCACGCGTCGCTGTTTTCCTGTCGGCCACTTTCGCCGCGGCCCTCCTCGCCGGCTGTGCAACCACGGCCGCACCGCCTTCGACCACAACCTCCGCGCCGGCAACCGCCACGACGGTTGCATCCCCGGCGACCAGCGGCCCGGTCGACATCCTTTTCCACGACCCGCACAAATTCACGGAAAACACGCAAGCCGGCTTCGGCCACGGCTTCGATCATGACGGCTACATGGAAAATCTCCGGACATTCCTGGTCAAGAAAGCCACGCCAATGCTGCAACCCGGCGAAAAGTTGACCATCACGTTCACCAACATCGACCTGGCCGGCGGCTACGAGCCTTGGCGCGGTCCGCAACTGGACAACGTGCGCTTCATGACCAACGCCTATCCGCCACGCTTCGATTTTTCGTTCAAGTTGACCGGTGCGGACGGCCAGATCATTCACCAAGGCACGCGCAAGCTGACCGACCTGTCGTATCTGCAGGATTTTTCGGCCTCGATCAACGACTCCGACCCGCTGCGCTACGACAAGGCCCTGCTGATGCAATGGCTGCGGCGCGGGCCGGCCAAATGGTGAGCCCGGCGGATGTGCTGGCGTTCTGGTTCGACCAGCTGACGCCGCAGCAGCACTTCACCAAGGACGTGGCGCTCGACACGCGCATCCGCGAACGCTTCGGCGCCACGCAAGCCGCCGCCAGCCGTGGCGAACTGTCGGCCTGGCGTGACAGCGGCGACGGACGCCTGGCCGAAGTGATCGTGCTGGACCAGTTTTCACGCAACCTGTTCCGTGGCGACGCGCGCGCCTTCGCCAGCGACACGATGGCGCTGGTCCTGGCCCAGGAAGCCATCCGCGCCGGCGTCGACGCCGCCCTGCCGCCGGCACGGCGCGCGTTTTTGTACATGCCGTTCATGCACAGCGAGTCGCTCGTGATCCACGCCACGGCAAAACAACTGTTCAGCCAGCCCGGACTGGAATTCCAGCTCAAGTACGAGCTGGCACACGCGTCCATCCTCGAACGCTTCGGCCGCTACCCGCACCGCAACACGGCCCTGGGACGCGCCTCGACGGCGGAAGAAACCGCCTTTTTGCAACAGCCGGGTTCGTCGTTCTGACGCCGTCTCCACTCATTCCCGATGGTGTTTGGCCTGCCTTGCTGCCGGCCTGTTAAAGTGACCGCGCTCCAAGTCACCTGCACGAGGAACCATCGCATGATTGTTCGTTGTCACGGTTTGTGCCCTGCCCGCCATCGGCTTGCACGGTGGTCGCGATGAACCGGCCGCTCCTCGAAATTGCGGCGGTTTCCGTCGCCGCCGCACTTGCCGCGCAGCAAGGCGGCGCGGACCGGCTGGAGCTTTGCACGGGCCTGGAAGTGGGCGGCTTGACGCCCAGCCTCGGCCTGATGGCGCTGGTACGCGAACGCGTGCGCCTGCCGATCCACGTGCTGATCCGCCCGCGCGCCGGTGATTTTCTTTACGACGACGACGAATTCGACATCATGTGCCGCGACATCGAACAGGCCCTGGCACTGGGCTGCGAGGGCGTGGTGCTGGGCGTACTCGACGCCGACGGCAAGGTCGACGTGCCACGCTGCCGCGCGCTGATCGGCGCCGCCAAGGGCATGGACATCACGTTCCATCGCGCCATCGACGTGTGCCGCGATCCGTCCGCCGCGCTGGAAGAACTGATCGCCTTGGGCTGCAACCGCGTACTCACGTCCGGCGGCGCCAGCAAGGCACCGGCCGGCGCGGCCAACATCCGCGCCTTGATCGAACAGGCCGCCGGGCGCATCGAGGTGCTGCCGGGCGGCGGCGTCACGCCGGAAAACATCGCAAGCCTTGCCCAAGCTACCGGCGCCGATCAATTCCACGCGTCAGCCAAGCGGCAATTGCCCGGCGCCATGCGTTTTGCACGCGGCACGCTGGCCGACATGGAAGCCGGCGCCTGGACCAGCGACGTGGCGCTGGTGCGCGGCTTGCGCGAGGCACTGGTTGCCCTGCCCGCCTGATTCAATCCGTTCTCCGCACCAACGATGCACACAAAAAACGCCGGCGCGAGGCCGGCGTTTTTTTGTGTCGAGCGTTTGCCGCGCTCAGTGCTTGAGCGTGTCGTGCAACCGCGCCAGGGCTTGCAGCTGCGCCAGGGCCTCGGCCAGCTTGGCCTGCTGGGCGATCACGTCGACGGTCTCGGTGCGCTCGGCCAGGGCAGCTTCGGCTTCCTGCTTGGCGGCCTGCGCGGCGGCTTCATCCAGCTCGGCCGCGCGCTTGGCGGTATCGGCCAGCACGGTGACGACTTGCGGCTGCACTTCCAGCAAGCCACCGGAAACATACAGCGGCAGGCGCTCGCCGTCTTCGCGCACCACTTCCACCACGCCCGGCTTCAGGCGCGTGATGAGCGGCGCGTGGCGCGGCGTGATGCCGAGCTCGCCTTCCACTCCGGAAGCCACCAGCAAGGTCGCTTCGCCGTGGAAGATTTCGGCCTCGGCGCTGACGATGTCGCAACGAAAGGTGGTCATGCGCGTTCTCGCTTGTCAGATGACTGGGTCAAGATCAGGCCGCCTGCTTGGCGCCCATGTCCTCGCCCTTCTTGATGGCTTCGTCGATGGTGCCGACCATGTAGAAGGCCTGCTCCGGCAGGTAGTCGACTTCGCCGTCGAGAATCATCTTGAAGCCACGGATGGTTTCCTTCAGCGGCACGTATTTGCCGGGCGCGCCGGTGAACACTTCGGCCACGTGGAACGGCTGGCTGAAGAAGCGCTCGCATTTGCGCGCGCGCGCCACGACCTGCTTGTCTTCCTCGGACAGTTCGTCCATGCCGAGAATGGCGATGATGTCCTTGAGGTCCTTGTAGCGCTGCAACGTGCCCTGCACCTGGCGGGCCGTGTTGTAGTGCTCTTCGCCGATGATCTGCGGGTCGAGCTGGCGCGAGGTGGAATCGAGCGGATCCACGGCCGGGTAGATGCCCAAGCTTGCGATCTGGCGGCTCAGGGTGACGGTCGAATCCAGATGCGCGAAGGTGGTGGCCGGCGACGGGTCGGTCAAGTCATCGGCGGGCACGTAGACGGCCTGGATGGACGTGATGGAACCGGTGTTGGTGGAGGTGATGCGCTCCTGCAGCACGCCCATTTCCTCGGCCAG
>DASVGR010000151.1:0-11661 GCA_036379395.1 Rhodanobacteraceae bacterium
TGCGCTACATGAAAGCCAAACCGCGCGGCCCGTTCAACCTCGAAGCGCGCCGCCGCGCCGGCTTCGACGAAGCCGAGCTGGACTGGCTGCAGTCGCCGTTGTAGGTGCCCGCCCGCGGGCGAACAGATCTGGCCATGCACCGACATCTGGCCATCGCGCGCAGGCGCGCTCCTGCGATGCAAAATGTCGCAATGCCTCGTAGGAGCCCGCCCGCGGGCGAACAGATCTGGCCATGCACCGACATCTAGCCATCGCGCGCAGGCGCGCTCCTACGATGCAAAATGCCGCAATGCCTTGTAGGAGCCCGCCTGCGGGCGAAGGGTTCTTGCCGCGGATCTGCCTCTCGCCATCGCGCGCAGGCGCGCTCCTACGGGTGTCAGCGATCGGCCGGCTTGAGCATGTCCTCGACGGCCTTGAAGTTGCCATCGTTGGGTTGTGCCTTGATGCCCAGCAGGTGCGTCATCAGCGGATAAACATCCACGTTCGGAAACTCGGGCACGGTCAGGCCCTTTTGGAAGGCCGGGCCGTGCGCGATGAACGTGGCGCGCATCAGCGGGCTGGCGTTGTCGTAGCCGTGGCTGCCCAGGCTCATCGGATACTTGCGATGGGCGAGGTAATTGGACGAGGTGATCTGCCAGCCCACGTTGGCCAGGCAGTCGATGGCCGGGATGCGCGGGTTGGAGCCGTAATGGAAGCGCGCCGGGATGTCAGCCTTGCGCCAGCATGTCATGTGCGGATGCGGCGCCAGCAGCTTGGCCGTGACGGCCTTGGCCCAGGTCGGCTTGGGATCGAACCCGGCCAGCTCGCCCATCGCCACCACGCGCACGTGGTCGAGGTCGATGATCTTGTCCATCAGCACGTACTGGCCCTTGGGCGAGGACGCCATGCCGTGGTCGGACACGATGATGAGGTTGATGTGGTGAAACAGGTGCCGCGCCTTGAGGCCGGCGACCAGTCGCGCGATGGCATCATCCACGTGCGTGATGGCCGCGTCGACCTGCGGCGTGTCCGGCCCGTAGCGGTGCCCGGCGTGGTCGACCGCGTCGAAGTACAGCGTGAGAAAGGTCGGCCGCTGGTCGGCCGGCAGCGACAGCCATGCCAGCACCTGGTCGACGCGCTCATCGGCGTTGATCGAATCATCGAACGGACGCCAGTAGGTCGGACGGTAGCCATGGATTTTCGCGCCCGAGCCGGGCCAGAACATGGTCGCCGTCTTCAGGCCCGCCTTGTCGGCCGTCACCCAGATCGGCTCGCCCTCGGCCCACCACGCGCCGTTTTGCACGGCCTTGCGGATGCCCAGCGAAAACTTGCCCAGCTTGGGGTCGTACATCGTGTTGTTGACGATGCCGTGGTGGTTCGGATACAGCCCCGTCACCAGCGTGTAGTGGTTGGGAAACGTCAGCGACGGAAACGACGGCTGCATGGCCTTGGCATGCACGCCGTTGGCGGCAAGTTTTGCCAGTGTGGGTGAGTAGCCGCGGTTGATGTAGTCGGCACGGAACGCGTCGATGGAAACGAGCAGCAGCGGCGTGCGTTGGCCGGCGGTCGCGGCCTTCGTCGGCGTGGCGGTTGCCGGGGCTTTTTGTGCGTGGACGCTGCCGGCCAGGCCGAGCGACAGGGCCAGGGGCAGGACAAGTTGGGAGATCAGGCGGCGCATGGCTTGTTCTTTTTGGTCATGAAGCCGCCATGATGGAACATGACGCGGCAAAAAACATCGCCCGACCGGCGGCACGCGTCAATCGCTGCCGGGATGGGACGGCGTCAGCAAATGGCTGGCGTCGAACACGCAACTGAACGTCGAGCCTTGGCCGGGTTCGCTTTGAATGACCAGCTGCGCATGATGCAGGTTGAGCACGTGCTTGACGATGGACAGGCCCAGGCCGGTGCCGCCCTTGTCGCGTGAGCGGCTGGACGAGACGCGGTAGAACCGCTCGCTCAGGCGCGAGAGATGTTCGGCTGGAATGCCGTAGCCGCTGTCGCGCACGGCGTAGACGGCGCCGGTCGGCGTGCGCCGCCAGCTGATGGCGATGTCGCCGCCGTCCGGCGTGTAGCGCACCGCATTGCTGACCAGGTTGGAAAACGCGCTGTGCAGGTCGCGCGGGGAACCGCGCAGATCGCGGTCGCTGTCGGCGGCCAGGGTGATGTGGTGCCGGCCCTTGCTGAGTGCCTGTGCTTCCTTGAGCAGGGACGCCAGCAACCCGGCCATCTCGACGCGCTCGTCGGGCAGGTGGCGTTGGGTTTCGAGTCGTGAAAGGGTGAGCAGGTCTTCGACGATCTGCGCCATGCGATGCGATTGCGCACGCATTTCTTCCAGTGCCGGGGCCAGTTGTGGCAGGTCCTCGTCGTCGAACATTTCGAGGTAGCCGTGGATGACGGTCAGCGGCGTGCGCAGTTCGTGCGACACGTTGGCGACAAAGTCGCGGCGCACTTTTTCCAGGCGTGACAGATGGCTGATGTCACGCGCCAGAAGAATGCGGCGGTCGCTGCCGAACGGCATCAGCGTCAGGCTCAGATGGCGTTCGGAATCGACCGGCGAGGGAATGTCCTCGACCGGTTCGCCGCGGCCGTCGCGCAGCCAGCGCCCCAGCGCGCTGTGTCCCAGCAGCGAGGCCAGATGCCGGCCGCGATCACGTTGGCGATCAATACCGAGCAGGGGCGTGGCTGCGGCGTTGGCCCAGATGATGGCGCCGGATTGATCCAGCGTGACCACGGCGTCGGGCAAGGTGCCGACGGCGGCGCGCAGGTCGCGGATCTGTGCCAGCAGGCGGCGTTCGCGCTGGTGACGGCTGACGCTCATGCGCGCGCCGAGAAACGATAGCCGGTGCCGCGCACGGTTTGCACCAAGGCGTCCAGACCGGAGGGTTCCAGCGCCTTGCGCAGACGCCGGATATGCACGTCCACGGTGCGTTCTTCCACGTACACGCTGCCGCCCCATACCTGGTCCAGCAGTTGCGCGCGCGCGTACACGCGCTCGGCGTGGGTCATGAAGAAATGCAGCAGTCGGTATTCGGTCGGCCCCAGCGTGAGTGGCTCGCCATGCGCGTAGACGCGGTGGGCGCCGGTATCCAGCGTCAGCCCGCCGGCTTCCAGCAGGCCGTTGCCGGATTCGCCCTGGCTGCGCCGCAGCACGGCCTTGATGCGCGCGATCAGCTCGCGGGTGGAAAACGGTTTGACGACGTAATCGTCCACGCCGGCTTCCAGACCGCTGATGCGGTCCATTTCCTCGCCGCGGGCGGTCAGCATGATGATGGGGATGTCGCGCGTGGCGTCCTCGCGGCTCAGGCGGCGCGCCAGTTCCAGGCCGCTCATGCCGGGCAGCATCCAGTCCAGCAGGACCAGATCGGGCATGCGTTCGGCGATGGCCAGTTGCGCGCTTTTGGCATCTTCGGCGTGGACCGGTTCCATCTCGGCCTTGCGCAGGGCGAAGGCCACCATTTCGCGGATGGAGGCTTCATCTTCGACGATCAGGATACGTTTGGGCATGGGCTTGTCAGGGAAGCTCTGATTGAGTCGGGCGTAGGCGGCATGATGTTCAGAAAGCCCGCAGGGCGTGTTGCGTGGCGCCGGGCAGGCTGGCTGCCTGGGCAAGCCGCGTGGCGCGGCATGCGGGCTTTCTGAACATCACCCTTCATTTTGAAATCAAGCAGTTGGGTTCGCTGTGTCTGCCCACCATCCTGCGTTGCATTGGCTCGCCGGGCAACCAGCCCGCCTTCGCCAGTGCGCCTTGTCTGGCGAACAGACACAACGAATGACACCTGCGTCCGATTCAATCAGAGCTTCCTTAGGTCGGCGGGATGAAGAGATTGCAACATGTGCGTGTGGCAGGAAGATGACAGCGTCAGTCGACGGACATGCCCTTGTTGATGCGCTCGTCGTCGGACAAGGTTTTCCAGCGGTTGATGACCAGGCAGAACAACTGCGCCGTGCGCTCTGCGTCATAGATGGCCGAATGGGCTTCGTGCGGGTCGAAATCGAGTCCGGCCGCGGTGACGGCCTTGGCCAGCACGGTTTGTCCGAACGCCAGCCCGCCCAGCGACACGGTGTCGAAGCAGCTGAACGGATGAAACGGATTGCGCTTGTGCGCCGTGCGCTTGACCGCCGCGTTGACGAACGACAAGTCGAACGCGGCGTTGTGCCCGACCAGGATCGCGCGCTGGCAATGGCTGGCGCGCACGGCCTTGCGTACCTCGCCGAATACGAGGTCCAGTGCGGCGCGCTCGTCGATGGCGCCGCGCAGCGGATTGTCCGGATCAATGCCGGTGATTTCCAGCGACCGGGGTTCGTTGCGGGCTCCGGGAAAGGATTCCACCTGGGTGGAAACGACCGGATCGGGATGCACCCAGCCGTCCGCATCCATGTGAATCGGCACGGCCGCGATTTCCAGCAACGCATTGCGCTCGGGATCGAAGCCGCCGGTTTCCACATCCACCACGACCGGCAGAAAGCCCCGGAAGCGGTCGGCCATGCGGATCGGCGTAAGGGTCTCAATCATGCCGCAAAGGATAACCGATGGACGCAAGCCCGGGCCGGTTGCCGACATGATGTGGCGGTCATTCGGATGGCGTCTTGTGCTTGTACTGGCACAGATCGCGGATGATGCAGTCGGGACAATGCGGCTTGCGCGCCGTGCACACGTAGCGCCCGTGCAGGATCAGCCAGTGATGGGCGTCGCGGCGGAACGCGTCCGGCACCACCTTGAGCAGCTTGTCTTCCACGGCGCGCACGGTCTTGCCGGGCGCCAGGCCAGTACGGTTGGCGACGCGAAAAATGTGCGTGTCCACGGCGATGGTCGGCTCGCCGAACGCCGTGTTGAGCACCACGTTGGCGGTCTTGCGGCCGACGCCGGGCAGGGCTTCCAGTTCCTCGCGCGTGCGCGGTACTTCGCCGGCGTATTGTTCGACCAGCGCCTTGCAGGTGGCGATGACGTTCCTGGCCTTGGTGTTGAACAGGCCGATGGTGTTGATGTAGCGCTTCAGGCCGTCCTCGCCCAGGTCGGCGATGGCCTGCGCGGTGCCGGCGACGGGGAACAGCTTGCGCGTGGCCTTGTTGACGCCGACGTCCGTGGCCTGCGCGGACAGGATCACGGCGACCAGAAGCTGGAACGGCGAGTCGAATTTCAGCTCGGTGGTGGGATGCGGATTGAACTCGCGCAGGCGCGTGAACAGTTCGACGATGTCGGCTTTTTTCATGGTCGTCAGTGCGCCTTGTCCGTGCCCTGGCGTGCCAGGCGCCTGGCCTTGGCGCGGGCGATGGCTTCCTGCACCGCATTGTGGCTGAGCGGCGCGCGGATGGCGTCGGCCGGGGACGGCACCGGAGCGGGTTGGTGCAATGCGGCCTTGCGCGCGGCCAGTTGCGCGGCGCGTTCGGCCTTGTCGCGGGCCAGACGCGCTTCGCGGCGGACAAAGTTGTCGCGCGCCGCGTCGGCGTGGGCCTGGTCGATCTGCGCCAGCGGCATCAGGTCCAGCTCGATGCAGTCGACCGGACAAGCTGCCACGCACAACTCGCAGCCCGTGCACAGGTCGTTGATGACGGTGTGCGTGCGCTTGCTGGCGCCGACGATGGCGTCGGTCGGGCACGCCTGGATGCATTTGGTGCAGCCGATGCAGTCGGCCTCGACGATGCGCGCCAGCATGCGCGGTTTTTCCACGCCGCATGTCGGGTCCAGCGGTTTGGACGGCCGCCCCAGCAAGGCGGCCAGCTTGTCGATGCCGGCCTGGCCGCCGGGCGGGCAGCGGTTGATGTCGGCCTCGCCGCGCGCGATGGCTTCGGCATACGGCCGGCAACCATGGAAGCCGCACTGCTCGCACTGGGTCTGCGGCAGCAGGGCGTCGATGCGGTCGGCAAGCGTGGGCGTGGCGGCGGGGTCGGTCATGGCGGCGGGCTCAGCCCACCTGCGAGCCTGGCGCGGTGTCGGTGGATACCTCGACGACATGCAAATCGGCGCCGCCGCTGCCGGCCGACAGGATCATGCCTTCGGACAGACCGAAGCGCATCTTGCGCGGAGCGAGGTTGGCCACGAACACGACGTGGCGGCCGACGAGCTTTTCCGGCTCGGGATAGGCGGCCTTGATGCCGGAGAAAATCTGTCGCGTGCCCAGATCGCCGCAGTCCAGCTCGAAGCGCAACAGTTTTTTCGACTCGGGCACTTCCTCGCACACGGTCACGCGGCCGACGCGCAATTCGATGGCCGCGAAATCGTCAATGCCGATGGTGGCCGGCGCGGTTTCGTCGGCTTGTCCTTTGGCTGGTTCGACGGTTTTTGCGGCGGGTGTGACGGATGGCTTGAGTGAATCCTTGGCGGCGTCGACCATGGCGGCAATCTGTTTGGTTTCGATGCGGGTCAAAAGCGGTGTGAACGCGGCCAGCTGGTGCGCAAGCAGCGGCGTGGCGACGTCGGCAAAATGCGTGGCCGTGCTGGCCAGGAAAGCTTCGGCGCGTGCGACGGTGGCTGGCACCACCGGTTTCAAATGGACGGCCAAAAGGCGGAACAGGTTGATCGCCAGCGTGCACACCTGATGCAGGTCGGCGCGCTGCGTTTCGTCCTTGGCCATCTTCCACGGTGCGCGCTCGGCGATCCACGCGTTGGTATCGTCGGCGACGGCCATGATCAGGCGCATCGCGGCGGCGTAATCGCGCGCTTCGTACAGGCCCGGCACCGGCGCCAGACGCTCGACCGCGGAGGCGTAGCGTGCGGCCAGATCGTCGTCGAGCGTATTGGCCAGACGGCCATCGAAATAGCGGCCGAGGAAGCTGGCCGTGCGGCTGGCGATGTTGACCCACTTGCCCACGAGGTGCGAATTGACGCGCTCTTCGAAGTGCGCCAGATCCAGATCGACGTCGGCCAGCGTTGGCCCGAGCATGGTGGCCAGGTAATAGCGCAGGTATTCCGGATCCAGATGCTCGATCCACGTGCGTGCGTTGATGAATGTGCCACGCGACTTGCTCATCTTGGCGCCGTCCACGGTCAGGAAGCCGTGCACGTTGACGGCCGTGGGTGTGCGCAGCCCGGCGGCCTGCAGCATGGCCGGCCAGAACAGGGTGTGGAAGTAGGTGATGTCCTTGCCGATGAAATGCACCATCTCGGTGCCGGCTGCAGCCGCCGCATCGCGTTCGACAAACGGCGCGTAATCCAATCCGTCGCGCTGGCACAGTTCACGGAACGTGGCCAGATAGCCGACCGGCGCGTCCACCCACACGTAGAAAAACTTGCCCGGCGCGTCGGGAATCTCGAAGCCGAAATACGGCGCGTCGCGCGAGATGTCCCAGCTTTTCAGGCCGTCGTCGAACCATTCCTTGAGCTTGTTGACCACCTCGCCCTGCAACGCGCCGGCAGCGCGGCGCTGTTCCAGCCACGTTTCGAGGAAGCCCTGGAAATCGGCCAGGCGCACGAAGTAGTGCAGCGACTGCTTGCGCACCGGCGTGGCGCCGGACACGACCGAATACGGGTTGAGCAGGTCGGTCGGCGCGTAGGTCTTGCCGCACACCTCGCACGAGTCGCCGTACTGGTCCTTGGCGTGGCAGAACGGGCACTCGCCCTTGATGAAGCGATCCGGCAAAAACATCTGGTGGTCCGGATCGTAAAACTGCTCGACCGGACGCGATTCGACGTGACCGGCCTGTTCCAGTGCCTTGTAGATGCCGGCTGTCAGCTCGCGGTTGGTGTCGGTGTTGGTGGTCGAATAGTGGTCGTAGCCGATGCCGAAAGCCTTGAAATCGGCCGTGTGATGCTTGTGGCTGGTCGCGATCAGGGTTTCCGGCGTGATGCCCTCGCGCTGCGCGCGCAGCATGATCGGCGTGCCGTGCGAGTCGTCGGCGCAGATGAAATGCACCGTGTGCCCGGCCATGCGCATCGCGCGCACCCAGACGTCGCCCTGCACGTGTTCGACCATGTGGCCGATGTGGATCGGGCCGTTGGCGTAGGGCAGGGCACAGGTGACGAGGATGCGGCGCGGGGCAGTGTTCACGGATGATTGGGCAGCTTGGATTTGAAGCTGGCCATTATGGCATCGTGCCACCGCCCTCGCGAGGGGCAGGCGGTGCGGTCAGTTGGTCGAAGCCGGTGCGGCGGCTGGCTTGACGCGCTGCCAGACCTGGGTGCGGCCCAGCCACGAAAAGCCCATGTATCCGCGCACCTTGAGCTTGGCGCCGCCGTCGACGAGCGTCAGCTTGACCTTGTAGATCTTGCCGCTGGTCGGGTCGAGCACGTGGCCGCCGTCCCACTGGTCGCCGTCGGCGTGCAGGCCCCACATGATGACCATGCCTTCGATCGGCTGGTTGTGGCGCTGGTCGCTGCATTGCGTGCAAATGGGCGGGTTGCCGTCGCGCGCGATCTGCTCGGGCGACATGTTCATCACCTTGAGCACGGTGCCGTAAAGCTGGTGATTGGTTTCGGTGATCTGGATGACCGAGGTGATCTTGCCGGTGCTGTCGTCGACCTGGTTCCAGGTGCCGACCGGCGTGGCCGTGGTGGCGGCGATGGCCGGCAGGGCCAGCAAAGACAAGCACACCAGGCCCATCAAACGTGTCGCAAAACGCATGTCCCACCCCTTGCATACCTTGACGTATGGCGAGCGTGCTACCTGCCGCGGGGAAGGTCAAGCCGCCTTATTTGGGGCCGCGCATCGGCACGGCGTGGCCGTACAGCGAGGCGGGGTCGCGTGACAGGCCCTTGTCCTTCAGCGCCTGCAGATACGCCTGCCAGTTCTTTGCGTGGTTGACGCCCAGGTCGTGCAGCGTGTCCCAGCCGTAGATGCCGCTGGCGTGGCCGTCGGTGAAGCGCAGCAGCACGGCATAATTGCCGACCGGCTCGATCTCGTAGATGTTGACCTGCGCCTTGCCGGGCAGCGTCACTTGCTGGCCGGGGCCATGTCCCTGCACCTCGGCCGAGGGCGAGAACACGCGCAGGTATTCGCACGGCAGCACGAAGTGGTCGCCGTTGTCGAAGGTGACTTCCAGCGTGCGGGATTTCTTGTGCAGCTCGATTTGCGTGGGTTTGGGATCGGCCATGGCGGCAAACTTACTGGCGGATGGGGAAAAACGCGCTGATGCAGGTCAGCGCGACGATGCAACGTCCATTTTGCCATGCCCGGCGAATGGCGCGCGGCTGATTCGGGTCAGGGCTGGCGTGGCCGCGTGCGTCATAATGGAACATTGTCCGTTTGCCATCGTCCATCCATGAGCCTGATCACTGAAGAACGCGTCCGCGAAGTCCTTGCCGGCATCATCGATCCCTACACCAGCGAGTCGATCAAAGACACGATCCGCGCTGTCGGTGTGGCTGGCACGAACGTGTCGGTCGACATCGCGCTGGGCTATCCGGCCGAGGGCTGGCGTCCGACGCTGGCGGCGCTGGTGCGTGAAACATTGACGGCCGAAGCGGGCGTGGTGTCGGCCAGTGTGTCGATCACCTGTCGCGTGCAGGCGCATCGCGTGCAGGGCAAACTGCTGCCGCTGCCGGGCGTCAAGAATGTCATTGCCGTGGCTTCGGGCAAGGGCGGTGTGGGCAAATCGACGGTGGCCGTCAATCTGGCGCTGGGTCTGGCGGCCGAGGGCGCCACGGTGGGCATTCTGGATGCCGACATCTACGGTCCCAGCCAGCCGCGCATGCTGGGCCTGACCGGCAAACCGGCCTCGCCCGACGGCAAGACCATCATCCCCATGATCGGCCACGGCCTGCAGGCCATGTCGATCGGCTCGCTGGTGGGCGACGACACGCCGATGGCGTGGCGCGGACCGATGGTGACGCAGGCGCTGATGCAGCTTTTGGGCAACACGCGCTGGGACAGCTTGGACTACCTCGTCATTGACATGCCGCCGGGCACCGGCGACATCCACCTCACGCTGGCGCAGAAGATTCCGGTGTCGGGCGGCATCATCGTCACCACGCCGCAGGATATCGCGCTGCTGGATGCGCAAAAGGGCCTGCAGCTGTTCAACAAGGTCGGCGTGACCATCCTCGGCATTGTCGAAAACATGTCCACGCACATTTGCTCCAACTGCGGGCACGAGGAGCACATTTTCGGCGAGGGCGGCGGCCAGCTCATGTCCGATCGTTACGACGTGCCACTTTTGGGCAATCTGCCGCTGGACATTCGCATCCGCGAGCAGGCCGACGGCGGCAATCCGACCGTGGCGGCCGAGCCGGAATCGCCGCTGGCCATGCGTTATCGCGAGATCGCGCGCAAGGCGGCGGCGCTGCTGTCGCTTTCCGCGCGCAACGAGCAGGTCGGTTTTCCGACCATCAAGATTTCCAACGATTGATGACGTTGGCGCGCGTTTTCCCTATGCTCGACGCTTTGCGTTGCGCGGGATACACACGATGAGCATCAAGAGCGACCAATGGATCCGCCGCATGGCGCAAGAGCACGCCATGATCGAGCCGTTCGAGGCCGGCCAGGTGCGCCGACAGGGCGAGAACCGCCTTATTTCCTACGGCACGTCCAGCTACGGCTACGACGTGCGCTGCGCCGATGAATTCAAGGTGTTCACCAACATCAACAGCACCATCGTCGACCCCAAGGCGTTCGATGCGGGCAGCTTTGTGGACGTGAAATCCGACACCTGCGTCATTCCGCCCAATTCGTTCGCGCTGGCGCGCACGGTCGAGTATTTCCGCATTCCGCGCAACGTGCTGGTGGTGTGCCTGGGCAAGAGCACCTACGCGCGCTGCGGCATCATCGTCAACGTGACGCCGCTGGAACCGGAATGGGAAGGCCACGTGACGCTGGAATTTTCCAATACCACGCCGCTGCCGGCCAAGATCTACGCCAACGAAGGCGTGGCGCAGATGCTGTTCCTGGAATCGGACGAGGTCTGTGCGACCAGCTACAAGGATCGCGGCGGCAAGTACCAGGGGCAGCGGGGCGTGACGCTGCCCAAGACCTGACGCCGCGCGCGTATTTCCTCGGGCCTTCCGGCCCTCCTACAATGGGCGTCGTTTTTGTACGACGTGCCGAAAGGCGCGCTGGCTGCGGCGGCAACGCGTTCAGTGTTGCTGTGGCAGACTTGCCCGGTTGCGGCCCTGCCGCCGGCATTCACGATCAGCAACGGAGACCGATTCCATGAACCTGCGTTCGTTTGTTGTGCGCCTTGGTGGCGCGGCCATGCTGGCATCGATGTTCGCGTTGACCGCGTGCAACGGCATCGTGCGGCACGGTGGCGAGACCACGGTCAGCGTGCCGCATCAGTACGACATGACGATCGGTACCGCCAAGGACAACCAGTTCATGCTGGATGGCGCGGTGCTTTCCGCCCCCGATCTCGAAGCCCATTTCCGTTATCTGCAAGAGCAGAAGCAGTTGCCCAAGACGGTGCTGCTGGAAGACACCGATGCCGCCAAGATCAACAATGCGGCGCTGGAAGAGTTTGCCAGCCTGCAGCTGGGGTTCCACTTCACCGGGTATGTGTTGCACAAAGGCAAACTGACCCTGATGAGCGCGGTGGAAGCGCCCAAGAAAGACAAGAAGTAGGAGCGCGTAGGAGCGGCGGCAGCCGCGAAGCTGTTGGAACGTTGACGGCCGCGAAACTGTAGGAGCGGCGGAAGCCGCGACCATGGCTGCGTTCAACCGCTTCCATGATCGGGGCTCGTGGTCGGGCCTTCCGGCCCTCCTACAACGTTTTTTGTACGCGCGTTGACGGCCGCGAAACTGTAGGAGCGGCGGA
>DASVGR010000152.1:0-7732 GCA_036379395.1 Rhodanobacteraceae bacterium
ATCAACAAGGGTTATCACGATTTCGTCAGCCGCGTGGCCCAGGCGCGCGGCATGAGTTACTCGGCCGTCGACGCCGTCGCGCAGGGCCGCGTGTGGACCGGCAAGCAGGCGTTGGAGCGTGGTCTGGTGGACAAGCTGGGCGGCCTGCACGACGCCATCGCCGCAGCCGCCGGACTGGCGCATTTGGGCACGCATTATTCGGTCGGCTATCTGCAGCCGAAGGTGTCGGGCTTCAACCGCTTCATGCAAGGCATCGGCCGCAGCGCCGCGGCGCACGTGCTGCTGGCGCACGGAGTCCACCTGCCGCGCTGGATGGCACAGGTGTCACAACGCGCGTTGCCCGATCTGACATTGTTCACGCAGTCGAAACCCGGCAAGCCGGCCGTGTATGCGTATTGTTTTTGCAGTGCGCATTGAGCCTTTGGTTTGCCGCGACAGCGCAGCATGTCGACCGGTTATGGCGGTGGGCCGCCGCCATACGCTGACCGCTCGTCCATGAACGCCAGCATGCAACGGTCGAAAGTTGGGTTGGGCTAAGTCATGACGCGTCAGTCAGGGGCAGGACAAATTGCATGTGCGTGCCCTGACCGAGCGTGCTGCGGATATCCAGGCGCGTGTCGTGACGTTCGCAGATGTCGGACACGATAGCCAAACCGAGGCCGGATCCCTCGCCACGCCGGCGGCTGGAGGCGGTGCGATAAAAGCGCTGGGTTACCAGGGGAATGTCCTCGCGGCTGATGCCGACGCCGGTATCGGCGACGTCGATCATGACCTGATGGTCGCGGATGCCCAGGTGCAGCGTCACGCTGCCGCCCGGAGGCGTGGCGTGCAATGCGTTGTCGACGAGGTTGCTGATGGCACGGTCGATCAAGCCGATGTCGGCGTTTACCATGAGTGCTCCCGATGCACGTTCGACGCGCAGCGCAACATCGGCGGACTGGGCCTGCGGAGCAAATTTGGAGGCGATGTCGCTGGCCAGCTCGGACAGTGAAAACGGTTCCATGCGCAAGGTGTGCGCGTGTGCATCCACGCGCGTCAGCAGGGACAATTGTTGCGCCAGCCGGGTCAGGCGCTGCGTGTTGTCGAGGATGGCCTCCACGGCCTGGCGGTTTGCCGGCGTCGAACCGGCATGGGCGCGCAACTGCTCGGCGTAGCCGCGCAGCGATGTCAGCGGGGTGCGAAAATCGTGCGACAGGCTGGCCACCAGCTCGCGCCGTTCGCGATCACTCGTGTGCAGTGCGTCGAGTTGCGCTTCGATGGTGCCGGCCATGTCGTTGAAGGCGCGTGCGAGCTGGCCGATCTCGTCATCGCGTCCCGGCGGCATGCGCTGGCCATGGTCGCCCTGCGCAAAGTGCTGTACGGTGCGGGTCAGTGTCGAGAATCTTCGCGTCAGCAACGCAAACAGGATCAGCCCGGCCAAGGCTGAAAGCAGGATGGCCGCGATGCCGGCGGCGAGCAGGGCACGCGTGATGCTGCTGGTGCGCAGCATCGCCGTCATCGACATGCCGGCGGGCGAGCCCAGCATCACCAGCAGATAGCCCGGTTGCTGCGTGGCGCCGTAGTGGATGCGGGCCACCGAAAACACGCCGGGCGCGTGTGAACACGGCGCGTTGACGTAGACCGGCAGCATCGGATGCGCGCCGAGCAGGCGCTGGAGCGGCGCCACGTCGACGTGCGCGGAGGACGGGCAGCGGCCTTCGGCGTAATCGGCAATGACCGCGCCATGGGCATCGAGCAGAAACAACGACAGGCTAGGATTGATGGCGGCAATGTTTCGTGCGGCCTGACGGGCAGCCGGGCTGTCGGGCCCATGCGCGAGTGGCGCGTGCAAGGTCAGCGCCAGATGGCTGGCCAAGCTGACCTGCATGCGCTGCTGGAATTCGTGGCTGAGGCGATTGAAATGGCTGACCGCGATCCACGCCGTCGCCACTGACAGCAGCAACAGGCTGGCCAGATAGACCAGCACGATCCGCGCGTACAGGCTGCGACTCAGGCGCGCCAGGCGAGTGGGCCATTTCATGCGGGCGCATCCGGCGTGCCGGCGAAGCGATAGCCGATGCCCCAGACCGTCTGGATGTGGGCGGGTCGGCTCGGGTCGGCTTCGATCTTGCCGCGCAGGCGGTTGATGTGGGTGTTGACGGTGTGGTCGAAACCGTCGAATTCCGGCCCCCACACGCGGTCGAGCAATTCGCCGCGCGTGAAGCCGCGGCCGGGGTGGCGGGCAAACAGCGCCAGCAGCGCAAACTCCTTGGCCGTCAACTCAAGCAGTTGTCCGTTGCGGGTGACGCGGTGATTGTCGATGTCGATGGCCAGATCGTCGAACACCAGCGGCGGCGAACTGGCCAGCGGTTGCGCCGTCGGTGATGCCAGGCGGCGCCGGCGCAGCAAGGCCTGGATGCGGGCCAGCAGGATGTCGGTTTCAAACGGCTTGGTGAGGTAGTCGTCGGCGCCGATTTCTAGCCCGCGCACGACATCCTGCGTGGCGGCTTTGGCGGTCAGCATGATCAGCGGAATGGTGGCGTCATGGGCGCGAATTTCGCGGCATACGGCCAGCCCGTCGATACCGGGCAGCATCAAGTCGAGCACGACCAGCGCCGCCTGCGGCCAACAGGTCAGGGCCTGTTCGCCATCGGTAACCCAGCGGACCGCGTAACCGGCTTCGCCGAGGATGGCCGTCAGCAGGTGCCCGATGTCCGGATCGTCTTCAACACACAGTATGGGTTCAGTCATGCTCGTGTCCGCTCACGCCGATCACTTTACAGGTCCGCCCCGGGGCGGGCATCACGAAAGTATCCACCGCGCGTGACTCATTTGTGATGACTGTCTGCCATGGGGCTGTCTAGTGTCGTGGTGGAGGTTGCGTCATCCCGATGCGACTGCTCGTCGCGCCGTGAACCCGGCGCAGTGGCACACCATGAGTAACAAGAGGATTACAACCATGTATGACATGAAAAACCTGTCGCGACTGAAGAAGCTCGACGAACTTGCACCGGACAGCATGAAAGCGTTCTGGCAATTCGATCGCCACGCCTTTGCCGATGGGCAACTGTCCGTTTTGCACAAACAACTTATGGCCGTTGCCGTTGCTTTGACCACGCAATGTCCCTATTGCCTCGAGATACATCGAAAAGCCGCACAGGATGCCGGCGCCACCGATGCCCAATTGGCCGAGGCCGCACTGGTAGCAGCGGCGATGCGCGCCGGTGGTGCGATAACACACGCTTCGCATCTTTACCGAGACTGATCCTCGTTGCGATCCCCCGCCCGGGCGGAAAGCCCGGGCACCTCGTAGCGAATGATGGGGGAACGTTGCGCGATGTCGCTCTGTCATGTTTTGGACTGCGGCCTTCACATCGCCCACCGCGTCCCTAGGCTCGGCTCTCAATCAAGTCTCGCTTGTCAGAGTGCCGAGTGATCTTTCACCGCATCCTCAAGCGCCGGTTTCAGACCGAGGAAACGTTCGTCGATGGCAGCCGGATGGTCGCGGTTGAGTGCGATCATCCGGGTCCGTGCCTCGCCACCGCGGATCACTTCCAAAGCACGGTTTTCGATTCCGTCGACAATGGCGTCGGCGACATCGGTGGGAGGTTCCCGCGAGAAGCCGAGTTCGGGCCCTGCGCGGTTCGACTTCATCATTGGCGTGTCGGTTCCGCCCGGATACGCGGTCAACACATGGATGCCTTCTCCTTTGAGTTCACGGCGCAGCGCCTCGCCGAAGTGGGCAAGGCCGGCCTTGGAGGCGGCGTAGGTTGCGTAGAACGGCGCACCGATCAACGCAATGCCGGAAGCGATATTCACGATCATGGCGTCACCGCTCACCCGTAGAACAGGCAAAGTGGCACGGATCAACATGATCGGTGCGACAAGGTTGGTGTCGATCATGGCCTGCAGTTCGGCCTCGGGCGTGTTCTCGAGGCGCCCGGCTCTGACGCCTCCGGCGTTGTTCACCAGGATGTCGAGTCCACCGAGCGCATGCAGGGCCTGCTCGAGCGTGGCTGTGCGACCATCATGCGTTGCCACGTCAGCGGCAACGCTCCAGACGGACGGGCCGGTGCGACGAAGTGCTTCGACAGCTTTCGCAAGGGCATCGGGCCGCCGGCCACTGATGACAACTTTCGCACCCTTGGCGAGGAAGGCCCTCGCAAGTGCGAGGCCGATGCCGCTCGATCCGCCCGTGATGATGACGCGCTTGCCTTCAATGTTCACAACAGTATCCATGATGGGTTTCAAAGCCGGCCCAGGCAGCCGGAAATTGGTTGGATGGAAAGGTCGTGCCTGGTTCCATCGCCACCTTACTCAGGCGATCCGACACAAACATCACGAAAGTGTCCGCCGCGCGTGACCTATTCGTGATGACTGCCGGCCACGAGGTGCCTAGTGTCGTGGTGAAAGTTGCGTCATCCCGATGCAATTGTCCGCTGCGCCGTGAACCTGGCGCCTGCGGCATGTCACGAGTGAGGAGAAAAATGATGTTTGCAAGCAGATCCATGGCGGTATCGAGTATGGGCGCAGTGATGTTTTCGGTAGCTTTACTGTGGGCAGCGCCCGGTCATGCCATGACTCCGCAGGCCATGACACATCAGCAAAAGGCCATGCATCACAGCCATTGCATGACGCAAGGCCACGGCATGATGAAGAACGGCGGCATGTCGCATGACGGCAGCATGATGAAGAAGCGTGGTGGCATGTCGAAGGATCACGCCATGATGAAAAAGGGTGGTTGCATGCCGCACGCCAAGCACATGATGAAGAAGGACAGCGGCATGTCGGGCAACCACGGCATGATGAAAAAGAACAATGACATGTCGCACGACAGCGGCATGATGCAAAAGCAGGGCAGCACATCGAATCAGGGCGGTCAGTAGAGCTGGTAACGCCCACCACGGTTCAGATGGAGGTTTTCGCATGTCCGACGTTCCTGTCCTGTTGTTGATCCTGGCTTACCTGGGTGGCGTGTTGACGATCATCAGCCCGTGCATCCTGTCGGTGCTGCCGTTCGTGTTCGCGCGTGCCGACCGGCCGTTTCGCCGCAATGGTCTGCCGTTGCTGGCGGGCATGGCGGTCACGTTTGTGGCGGTCGCCACGTTGGCCGCGTTTGGCGGCGAATGGGCCGCCAGCACCAACCAGTATGGCCGCGACATCGCATTGGTGGTGTTGGCCATCCTGGGCGTCACGCTGCTGTCCCGGCGTCTGGCCACCTGGTTGGCGCGCCCGGCGGTTGCGCTTGGCAATCGGCTGACCCGGCGTACGGCAGGACGTGAAGACTCAGTCGCCGGTTCGGTCGGACTGGGTGTGGCCACCGGCTTGCTGTGGGCGCCGTGCGCCGGGCCGATCCTCGGGCTGATCCTGGCTGGCGCCGCCATCAACGGCGCCAGCGTGCGTACCACATTGCTGTTGCTGGCCTATGCCCTGGGAGCCGTGTCTTCATTGGCCGTGGCGGTGCTGGCCGGCGGCCGCGTGTTTGCCTGGATGAAGCGCGCACTCGGTGCCGGCGAATGGGTGCGCCGCGGTCTGGGCGTGCTGGTGCTGGCGGGCGTGGTGACGATTGCCCTCGGTCTCGACACGGGCCTGCTGGCGCGCGTGTCGCTGGCCAGCACGGCAGGCATCGAACAGCACCTGGTCAAGGCCGTGCGGCCGGCCGAAGCCGCTCCGGTCAGGCACTCGATCGGTGCGCCGGCGAATGCGGCCAACCCGCACACGGCCGGCAGTTCGCAGGCTCTGGTTGCGCCATTGCCGGTGCTCGGCCGCATGCCGTTATTTGGCGGTGCAACACACTGGTTCAACAGCCCCGCACTGACGCCGGCCAAACTGCGCGGCAAGGTGGTGCTGGTCGATTTTTGGACCTATTCGTGCATCAACTGCATTCGCACCTTGCCTTACGTCAACGCGTGGTATCGCAAGTACAAGGATCATGGGCTGGTCATTGTCGGCGTGCATACGCCGGAGTTTGCGTTCGAGAAAAATCCGCACAATGTGCAAGCGGCCATCCAGCGGTTCGATATCCATTATCCGGTCGCCATGGACAATCGCTATGCCATTTGGCGGGCTTTCGACAACGAGTATTGGCCGGCGGATTATTTTGTCGACGGGCTGGGCCGAGTGCGTGCGACGCATTTTGGTGAAGGCGATTATCGCCATGACGAAGACATCATTCGCGAGCTGCTGACCGAGGCAGGTTACAGCCATCTGCCGGGCGGCTACGTGCATCCACAGGGCCGGGGAGCGGAGGCTGCGGCGCCGGTCGACAGGCGCTCGCCCGAGACGTATGTGGGCTATGCCCGCGCCGAGCATTTCGACGGCGGTTCGCTGGTACCTGACCGCGCACATGACTATCACGCCTCGGCCGACCTGGCGGTCAACCATTGGACACTGAATGGACGCTGGAACGTGCATGCGCATGAAGCCACGCTGGTGTCGACACACGGCAGCATCACGTATCACTTCCGCGGACGGGATCTGCATCTGGTGTTGGGCCCGGGTTCCGGCGGCAAGCCGGTGCGTTTTCGCGTCACCATCGACGGTGCCGCACCGGGTGCGAATCATGGTTCCGACATTGATGCCAAAGGCTATGGCGTGATCACCGGGCAACGTCTGTATCAACTGGTACATCAGGCACACGGCACGGGCGAGCAGACGGTGACGATCACATTCCTGCAGCCGGACGTGCAGGTGTATTCGTTCACGTTTGGCTGAGCGCGTTTGTTTACGCAGTTGGACTGCTTCGTGCAGATGACTGCAAGGCTGTTCATCACTTGAGAAATGACAATGTTTGAATCACGAAGGGTTCGCGAGCAATGGGCTCCTTTGGCGCTGCGGCTCATCATTGGATTTGGTTTTATGGCCCACGGCTGGGCCAAACTGAGCCGTGGGCCGGATGGCTTTGCACGCATAGTGGAATGGATCGGTTTTCCCCTGCCGCATTTTTTTGCCTGGCTGACTACTATTACCGAGCTTGTGACCGGATTTGCGATGTTTATTGGCGCATTCGTTACCCTCGTAAGCATTCCCATGCTCGTCATCCTGCTGGTCGCGATGTTCTCGGTTCACTTGCAATACGGTTTCAGCTCCATCAACACCATAGGCTTTAGCCCGCTGACCGGCCCCGAATTTGGTCCACCCGGCATGGAGACCGACCTGCTCTATATCGGAGGGTTGATCTTGTTGGCATTCGGAACCGGTGCGGGCGCCTTGTCCATTGATGGCTGGCGCCACAGACTGGAAAGTCGGCGTAAGCCGGATTCGTGAAAAGGGCACGAGCGTCGGCTGCGAGGCGCCTTTGCCAACAAGGCGGTCACGAGCAGCGATAACGCGATCAGCAAGAGGCGGGCGAATGCCGGTACTGTGGGTATGCGTCGTGCGTTGCAGTGGGTGGTGCAGGTTTGTGCGAATGACCATCCATCCCCAAAATCAAAACGATGCGGCGTATTCCGTGCTGGCAAACCCGACGGCCAGCGCGCCTTCGCCGACGTTGACCATGCCGGTGATGCTCATCAGGCTTTCCAGCAGCTCGATGCCGGCTTCGCGGCAGGCTTCCGGCACCTGTTCGTAGCCGGGCAGGTTGCGCATGGTGTCCAGATCGCCGCCGTAACTCAGGGTGACAGTCGGCGTGAGCAGTCCGGCGCGGATGCGTCCGACGACATGCTTGAACAGGGCCTGCGCGCCGGACTCGAAACCGTGCAGCTTGGCCACCGGGCTGGTCTGCCCGCGCCAGCCGCGCAGGATCGGCTTGATG
>DASVGR010000153.1:0-9940 GCA_036379395.1 Rhodanobacteraceae bacterium
CATGATCACCCGTTTGATGCGACCGCCATAGGTGAAGTCGTTGACGTACACCGGCGCCAGCATCAGGCCGATCGCGTTGTAGATGTCGCCGATCGACAACCCCATCGACTGCGCCTGCACCCGATCCACCTGCAGGTGCATCTGCGGTGCCTCTTCCAGCGCATTCGGGCGCACGCCGGTCAGCTTGCTGTCCTGGCTGGCCTTGCCCAGCAGCGTGTTGCGCGCCTGGGTGAGCGCATCGCGGCCGAGGCCGGCACGATCCTGCAGGTACATGTCGAAGCCGCCGAACTGGCCCAGACCCGGCACCGTCGGCACGTTGACCATGAACACCTTGGCATCGTGGATGCCCATGAACAGGCGGCCGTTGTTCTTGGCGATGTACTGCGCGGCCGTTTCCGCGCGGTCATCCCAGTTCTTGAGCTTGACGAACGCCATGCCGGTGTTTTCGCCGGAACCGACGAAGCTGAAGCCGACGATGGTGAACACCGCGCCGGTGGCCGGATCCTTGTCCAGGATGCCGCGCACCGTGCCCATGACCTTTTCGGTACGCGTCATGGTCGCGCCCGGCGGCAACTGCACCATGATCATGGCGTAGCCTTGGTCCTCGGACGGCAGGAACGAGGTCGGCATTTTCACGAACAGGAAGCCGCACAGCACCGCCAGCAGCACGAACACCACCATCCAGCGCGGCGCATGGCCGGCGGCCTTGTGCACGTGGCCGGCGTAGGTGTGCGTCACCCAGTCGAAGAACTGGTTGAACTTGCGGAAGATGATGTTCTTGCGCTTGTCGTGCTCGGGCTTGATGAGCTGCGCGCACAACGCCGGCGTGAACGACAGCGCCAGGAACGCCGAGAACAGCATCGACAGCGCGATCGTCAGCGCGAACTGGCGATAAATGGCGCCGACGCTGCCGCCCTGCAGCGCGCTGGGGATGAACACCGCGGCCAGCACCAGCGTGATGGCGACCACGGCGCTGGTGATCTGGCCCATGGCCTTGCGCGTGGCCTGCTTGATCGGCAGCCGGTCCTCGCGCATCACGCGCTCGACGTTCTCGATCACCACGATCGCATCGTCGACCAGGATGCCGATGGCCAGCACCATGCCGAACAACGTCAACTGGTTGATCGTGAAACCCAGCGCCAGCATGCCCAGGAACGTGCCGAGCAGGGCCACCGGAATGACCATGGTCGGAATGATGGTGGCGCGGAAATTCTGCAGGAACAGCAGCATCACCAGGAACACCAGCACGATCGCCTCGACCAGCGTCATGATGACTTCGTGGATCGAGATGTTGATGAACTGGGTGGAGTCGTACGGCGTGAACCAGATCAGCCCGGACGGGAACGAGCGCGACAGCTCGTTCATCTTGTCCTTGACTTCCTTGGCCACCGTCAGCGCGTTGGCGCCAGTCAAAAGCTGGATCGCGAACGCGCCGGTTTCGTCGCCGTTGTAGGTGCTGTTGAAACCATAGGAATTGGCGCCCAGACCGATCGTGGCGACATCGCGCAGGCGCACCGCGGTGCCGTCGGCATTGGCGCGCAGGATGATGTTGCCGAACTGCTCAGGCGTGGAAAAACGCGATTCGGTCGACACGTTGGCGGTGAAGCCCTGGCCGTTGGTGGCCGGAGCCGAACCGATGGAACCGGCCGCGAACTGCACGTTCTGGTTCTTGACCGCGTTCAGCACCTGCGTGGCCGACAGGCCGTAGGCCTTCAGCTTTTCCGGGTTGAGCCAGATACGCATCGCGTACGGCGAACCGAACTGGCGCACCGAACCCACGCCGGGCAGGCGCGAGACCTGGTCGAGTACATGCGCGGCGATGTAGTCGTTGATCGCCTCGTGGTTCATCGAGTGGTCGGTCGAACGCATGGCCACCAGCATCAGGAAGCCGGTGTTGGCCTTGGTCACGGTGACGCCCTGCTGCACCACCTCGGTGGGCAGGCGCGGCGTGGCCAGCGAAACCTTGTTTTGCACCTGCACCTGGGCGATGTCCGGGTCGGTGCCGTTGGCGAAGGTCAGGTGAATTTCGACGCGGCCGGTCGAGCTGGACGACGAGCTGAAATACAGCAGGTTGTCGATGCCGGTCAGCTGCTGCTCGATGACCTGGGTGACGGTCTTCTCGGCCGTGTCGGCACTGGCGCCGGGGTAGGTCGCCGTCACGTTCACTTCGACCGGGGCGATGGTCGGATACGACTGCACGCCCAGGTTCAGGATGGCAATGATGCCGCCCAGTGAAATGAGGATGGCGACAACCCAGGCAAAGACCGGCCTGTCAATGAAAAACTTTGGCATGATCGGTCCTCAGTGCTTGCCGGCCGGCTTGGTGGCGGCCTTGGGAGCCGCTTTGGCCGGGGCTGCTTGACCCTTGGCGGTTTCGAGCGTCGGCTTGACCTCTTCGCCGACCTTGGCCGAGGCCACGCCGGACACGATCAGGCGGTCGCCGGCGGCCAGGCCACTGGTGACGATCCAGTCCGCGCCGCGCTGGCCTTGCGTGGTGACGTTCTTGCGCACCACCTTGTTGCCGTCGCCGACGACGAGCACGTAGGCGCTGTTGGCGTCACGCAGCACCGCCGTCTGCGGGATGAGGTAAGAATCGTTGAGCGTGCCCATGTCGACCTTGAGCGAGGCGTACATGCCCGGCAGCAGCACGTCTTTGGGGTTGGGCACGATCGCGCGCAGCGTCACCGAGCCGGTGGCCGGATCGACCGACGCGCCGGAGAAGTCCAGCGTGCCGCCCTGGGCGTAGTGGCTGCCATCGGTCAGGCTCAGCTGCACGGTGTCGCGCTTGCCGTCGGCGAGCGTCGCCTTGCCGCTGGCCTGTTCGGCGCGCAGTTGCTGCAAGTCGCCCACGGGGATGGAGAAGTTGACGTAGATGGGGTTGATCTGGCGCACCGTGGTCAGCAGTGTGGCCGACCCCTGGCCGACCAGCGCGCCTTCGGTCACCTGCTGCTGGCCGGCGCGACCGGCGATGGGCGAGCGCACGGTGGCGTAACCCAGGTTGATCTGTGCGTTGTCGACATTGGCCCTGGCCGCCTGCACGGCCGCCTTCGAGCTGCGCTCGGTGGCTTCCAGGTTGTCCAGGTCGGACTGCGAGATGTAATGCTGGGGCGCCAGCTTGCGGGCGCGATCGGCATTGATGCGGGCATTGGCATAAGTGGCCTGGGCCTGCGCCAGCGAAGCCTTGGCCGCATCAAGAGTGGCCTTGAGGGGTGCCGGGTCGATCTTGAACAGCACCTGGCCTTTCTTGACGTCCGTGCCTTCCTTGTAGGTACGGGCCAGCAACACGCCGCTGACGCGCGCGCGCACGTCGGCGCTGCGGAAAGCCGACAGGCGACCGGTGGTGTTGCGTATCAATGGCACGGCCTGCGGCTGGACGACCGTGATGCCCACGGGCGGCGGAGGCATCTTGAACGATGCCTGCTTGCCGCTGCAGCCGGCCAATACGGTCGCCGCGACCACGGCGGTCAACGTGCCGGCCAGACGGAAGGAAAAATGCGAATGTACGGAGGTCATGCTGACTTCCCTGAAGGTGCGGATGGGGGATGGGGTGAACGGTAGGCGCAGAGAAACACATTTACGGCATGATTGACCCATTTGTCCTGTGCCTTTCGGCCTCGTTGACGCAGGCCGAGAAGGGTGCGCTCGGGGGTCATGCCGTTGAGCATGGACAAGAACAGTTCGGCGGCCTGGTGCGGATCATCCGCTCGCAGTTCGCCATTGTGCATGGATTGTCCGAGTCGTTGGGCCAGACTTTCAAGCACGGCGCCCGAGCCGGACTTGTACAACCGGTGCGCGGCACCTGGAAAGCGGGGCGCTTCGGCGACCAGCATGCGACCCAGCGCCGTATTGGATGGATCACTGACATGCGCGCCGTAGGCATGGGCCAGGGCGCGCAGGCTGTCTTCGATGTCGCCGCCACGGGCGTCGAGTGAAGAGTGGATCGGTTTGACCAAAGCCTCGACGGCGGCGCTGAACAAGGCGTCTTTGCTGTGGAAGTGCGCATACACGGTCTGTTTGGATACGCCCGCCCGCAATGCCACCGCATCCATTGATATGCGGTAGCCGTTGTGCAAAAAAAGCTGACAGGCGGCATCGAGGATGCGCGCGTTGGGGCTGGGTGGGAGAGACACGGGCGGCGTGTGCCTGGAGTGTTGGACTGTACCGTCCAGTTTAGATTTTGACGAAGGTAACGTCAACTCATTTGTGGAGGGCATCCGACAATGTCCGGCGGGCCTTTCCTGGCCACTTCGGAATCCTGACCGTACGCCCGCGGACGGGATGAATTGCCTGCATATGCTGGTTTCGCATGACGCGAAGATCTATGCTTGGCTTTTCACACCCACCACTTCCAAGAAGATCAGTCATGGCTCTTGAGCGCGCGTTTGACGAAGGTCGTTTTGCGGCCGGCGTTGGTGAAGTACTGGCTACATTGCACAAACAAGGCAAATTCCCCATCAAGCGCCTTTCGGAGGCGCAAAATTTTGCCTCTGACTTTTTTGCCCGCACCACGCCAGGCGATGTCCGGTTGCACGATGAATCGACATGGGCCGCCTTGCTGGCCGACTTGTTCGGCTTTGTCGAGCAGCGTGATGCAGGCAAGGCCAAGGTGCGCGTGTTCAACCCTTCGGTGGCTGAAAACGGCTGGGAAAGCATGGTCACGGTGGTGCAGATTGCCACCACGGACAGCCCGTTCCTGGTGGACTCGGTCAGCATGGCCATTGCCGCGCACAAGCTGGATACGCATGTCATCGTGCATCCGGTCGTGGGCGTGAGCCGCGATGACGCCGGCGTCATCGTCGCGCTGGACGGCAAGGGCGCTGCGGCCGAGTCGGTGATGCACCTGGAAATCGACCGCATCAGCGACGAGGCGGCACGCGTCGCGTTGCAGCATGATCTGGCCGCCGTGCTGGTCGACGTGCACGCGGCCGTCAGTGACTGGCAGGCCATGCGCCAGCAGGTCCTGACCATTGCCGACGAGCTGCCGCAGCGCGGCCTGCCGGTCGACGCCGAAGGCATCAGCGAGGCGCAGGATTTTCTGCGCTGGGTCGCCGACGACCACTTCAGCTTCCTCGGCTACCGCGAATACGAAGTGGCGGCCGTGGACGGCGATGAAGTGCTGCGCGCCCTCGATGGTTCCGGTCTCGGCATCCTGCGCGGTGGCAAGCATGCGACCGCGCCGCGCTCGTTGCGCTCGCTGGTCGCGCAAGACCTGCCGCAGTCCGGCTCGGTCGACGCGATCATCCTGACCAAGACCAACGCGCGTTCGGACATCCACCGTCCGGGCTACATGGATTACATCAGCGTGCTGAAGTTCGACGCGGCCGGCAAGCCAGTGCTCGAACAGCGTTTTCTGGGCTTGTACACATCCAGCGCCTACATGCGCCGTCCGCAGGACGTGCCGCTGCTGCGGCGCAGGTACAAGGCGGTGATGGAGCGCTCGGGCCTGCGCGCCGATTCGTATTCGGGCAAGGCCATGCGCCACATCCTGGAGACACTGCCGCGCGACGAGCTGTTCCAGTCCAGCGTCGACGAACTGTACGCGCTGGCCAGCGGCGTGCTGGAACTCAAGGAGCGCCCGCGTGCGCGCCTGTTCGTGCGGCGCGACAAGTACGACCGTTTCTTCTCCTGCCTGGTCTACGTGCCGCGCGACCGTTTCAGCACCTCGGTGCGCGAAAAGATCGAGTCGCTGCTGACCGAAGCCCTGCATGGCGAGCATGTCGATTCGAGCGTGCTGATGGGCGAATCGGCGCTGGCGCGTCTGGACGTGACGGTGCGGCCCAAGCCGGGCGATCATCCGACGTTCGATCTGGACGAGCTGGAAGCCAAGCTGGTGCATGCCGCGCGCGACTGGCGCGACGACCTGCGCGAATGCCTGATCGCCGATCTGGGCGAGGCCGAAGGCAGCACGCTGGCCAACCGCTACGGCAAGGCGTTGCCGGCGGCCTATCTTGAAGAAGTGTCGGCACCGGCGGCGGCCGCCGACGTCAAGGTGCTGTCGGGCCTTGCCGCCGATGACGACGTGCACATGTCGCTGTACCGTTCGGCCAGCAAGACCGGCGCGCTGCATTTCAAGGTTTATCGCCATGGTGGCGACATTGCCTTGTCCGACGTGCTGCCGCAGCTGGAAAACCTGGGCATGCGCGTGCTGACCGAGCACGTCTACGAGATGGACGTCGACGGCGCGCACTTGTCGATCCAGGATCTGGCGGTCGAGCCGATCGACGATCTGGCGTTTGACGTGACCGACGTCAGCGACCACTTCGAGCGCGCGTTCGAGAACGTCTGGCGCGGCAAGGCTGAAAGCGACAACTTCAACCGTCTGGTGCTGGGCGCGTTGCTCGATTGGCGCCAGGTGGCCGTGTTGCGCGGCTACTGCAAATACCTGCAGCAGGTCGGCATCGCGTTCTCGCAAAGCTACATGGAAGAGTCGCTCAACCGCTATCCGGCGATCGCCAACCTGCTGGTCGAGCTGTTCAACGCCAAGTTCGACCCGTGGCGCGAAAGCCGCACCGAAGACGCCAAGGGTGACGCCGCAAAGCAGCTGCGCCGCGAGCTGGACGTGCTGGTGCCGAAGTCGGTCCAGGAAGCCCGCCCGGACTTCATCGACAACGCCGTGGGCGCGCTGATGCAGCCGCGCCAGGAGCAGATGACCACGTACTGGAACGCCATCAAGGTGTTGCTGGACGGTGTGGCCAGTCTGGATGACGAGCGCATCGTCAAGACCTACATGGACATCATCCACGCCACCACGCGTACCAGCTTCTTCCAGCTGGTCGATGGCGCGCCGCGCAATTTCGTCAGCTTCAAGTTTGATTCGCACCTGGTGCCGGGCGCGCCCAAGCCGGTGCCGTTCCGCGAGATCTGGGTGTATTCGCCGCGCATGGAAGGCGTGCATCTGCGCTTCGGCCGCGTCGCCCGCGGCGGCTTGCGCTGGTCCGATCGCCGCGAGGATTTCCGCACCGAGGTGCTGGGTCTGGTCAAGGCGCAGATGGTCAAGAACACCGTCATCGTGCCGGTCGGTTCCAAGGGCGGTTTCTTCCCCAAGCGCCTGCCGAACCCGGCCGTCGATCGTGACGCCTGGCTGGAAGAGGGCAAGGCGTGCTACCGCATGCTCAACAACGGCCTGCTGGACATCACCGACAATCTGGTGGACGGCAAGCTGGTGCCGCCGGCCAACGTCGTGCGCCATGACGACGACGACCCGTATCTGGTCGTGGCCGCCGACAAGGGCACGGCCAAGTTCTCCGACATCGCCAACGGCATTTCGGCCGACCACAAGTACTGGCTGGACGACGCCTATGCGTCCGGCGGTTCGTACGGCTACGACCACAAGGGCATGGGCATCACCGCCAAGGGCGCGTGGGAGTCGGTCAAGCGCCACTTCCGCGCGTTGGGCCACGATTGCCAGAACGAGGATTTCACCTGTGTCGGCATCGGCGACATGTCCGGCGACGTGTTCGGCAACGGCATGCTGCGTTCGCACCACATCCGCCTGCTGGCGGCGTTCGACCACCGGCACGTGTTCATCGACCCGAACCCGGATACGGAAAAGTCGTTTGCGGAACGCGAGCGCATGTTCAAGCTGCCGCGCTCGTCGTGGGACGATTACAACAAGAAGCTGATCTCGAAGGGTGGCGGCGTGTTTGCGCGCAGCCTGAAGGCGGTCGCGATCACGCCGGAAATGCGCGGCGTGCTCGGCATCGCCGATGGCGTCGAATCGCTCTCGCCGGTGGAACTCATCAGCGCCGTGTTGAAGGCGCCGGTCGACCTGCTGTGGAACGGCGGCATCGGCACCTACGTCAAGGCGGCGACTGAAACCAACGCCGACGTGGGCGACCGCGCCAACAATGCGTTGCGCATCAACGGCGGTGACCTGCGTTGCAAGATCGTGGGCGAGGGCGGCAACCTGGGCTTTACGCAGAAGGGCCGCGTCGAAGCCGCCGGGAACGGCATCCGCCTCAACACCGACTTCATCGACAACTCGGCGGGCGTCGACACGTCCGACCACGAGGTCAACATCAAGATCCTGTTGAACGATGCAGTGCAGCGCAAGGAGATGGACACCGCCGCGCGCAACAAATTGCTGCATTCGATGACCGACGAGGTCGCGGGGCTGGTGCTGCGCGACAACTACCGGCAGAACGTCGCGCTGGGGCTGATGCAGCACATGTCGCCCGAGCGCATCGGCACGCAGGGGCACTTCATCCGCACGCTCGAGGCGCACGGCCAGCTTGACCGCCAGATCGAATCGCTGCCCTCGGACAACGAGCTGGCGGAGCGCCGCACGCATCACCAGGGCCTCACCCGGCCCGAACTCGCGGTGCTGCTGTCGTACTCCAAGATCGTGCTGTACCAGGCGCTGCTTGATTCCGACGTGCCGGAGGATCCGTTCCTCTCGCACGAGCTGTCGCGGTACTTCCCGGAGCCGCTGCGCGAAAAGTACGCGGCACACATGCAGCGGCATCGCCTGAAGCGCGAAATCATTGCCACCGCGGTCACCAATTCGGTGGTCAACCGCATGGGCGCAACGTTCGTGCTGCGCACCCAGGAAGACACCGGGCGCACGGCCGCGGCCGTGGTCAAGGCGTACAACGCCGCGCGCCAGATCCTGCGTGCGCGTGAAGCGTGGGCCGGCGTCGACGCGCTGGATGGCAAGGTCGGCGCGGAAGCGCAAATCGAGGCGCTGATGAAGCTCTGGTCGCTGCTGCGCCACACCTCGCGCTGGCTGCTCAGCCGCACGGGCGCGGCGCTTGGCATCACGGAACTCGTGACGCGCTACCAGCCCGACATGGACAAGCTGTGCGGGCTGCTGCCCGGCGTCTTGACCGAATCCGGCCAAGCGGCGTGGAATGCCGAGGTCGAACGCTGGCGCGGCCTTGGCTTCCCCGATGAGCTTGCCCGCAAGCTGGCGACGGCGCCGGTGCTGGAAGTGGGCCTCGACATCATCGAGACCGCACTCGATTCCGGACGCCCGATCGAACACGTTGCACGGGTGTTCTTCGACCTTGGCGGCGCGCTCGACATCGAATGGCTGCGGCTGCAGATCGAGAAGCTGCCGGTCGAGAGCCGCTGGCACGCGCAGGCGCGTGGCGCGTTGCGCGACGAGCTGGCCGTGCAGCAGCGCGCGATGGTGCAGCAGATTCTGGCATCGGAGCAGGGCCAGCGCAGTGCCGAAGGCGCCGTGGACGCGTGGCTGAAGCGCGACGATCCGCAACTGCAATTCACGCGCGGCATGCTGGACGAAATGCGCGGCGTGGACGTGGACTACCCGATTGCTTCGGTGGCGCTGCGGCGGCTGGGACAGATTGCGCACGCGGGCTGAGGCAGGCCGCGTGGGCAAATGCGACGCGTCTGCACGACGCGGGCGACGGCGGCCACGGATGGCCGCAGCGCTGCACGCACGGTCACTGCGGCCGACCTAGCGATCAGCGGCGCGCCGTGCACGGCAACTTCCTTGATGCGCCGTTCCCCGGCAAACTGACGGCATGGCCATCGCACCGCTGCCCGTAGCCGCTTCGCTGAAACTGGCGTTTGTCGCGTCGGCGTCCGAGAAGGCGCGTGTGGCCTGCACGACCCTGCAGGCGAAGTTTGGCGGCGTTGCGCCGGAAGCGGCCGACGTGGTCGTGGCGCTGGGCGGCGATGGTTTCATGCTGCGCGCGCTGCACGCGCAACTTGGCCACGGCCTGCCGGTGTACGGCATGAAGCTGGGGCGGGTCGGCTTCCTGATGAACCGCTACCTTGCCGACGGCTTGCCGGGGCGCATTGCCGCCGCGCACCCGGCCGTACTGCATCCGCTGGAAATGCAGGTCACGCGCGAAGACGGCAGCAGCGCCACCGCGCTGGCGTTCAATGAAATCTCGCTGCTGCGGCAGACCAACCAGGCCGCGCACATCGAAGTCGCGCTGAACGGCGCCGTGAAGCTGTCCAACCTCGTGTGCGA